>CBDURX010000023.1:0-11740 GCA_965369485.1 uncultured bacterium
GTCGCCCGCGGCTTCGGCGGCGATGGCGTCGCCGATGGTGGTGTAATCTCCTGTAACATCCTGGCGGACGATGATAGTGTCGGCCCAGGTGGCACAAGGCGTGGCCAGTAGGATCAGAGCGGTGATCAACCAAGGTATGCTAGTGAGGTATTTCATTCCGTGACCTCCTCTGGGCGAGAGTGAAGATGCCATCGACGTGTTGGGTTACTGCGGGTGTGGCTGAAATTGATTATACAGGATCAATAATCATTAGGGTAGGTTATTTCAGGGGCGCCTCGCAACAACCAGGACCGCCGTAGCGAGTACGGGTAGGACAGTGCTGTCGCTGCGGAAGACAGTAGCGCGTAGGAAGTTACGCAGGGCCGGCCAGGGAACTACATCCATGGGTGCTGTAATGTAACAGCTGTGGTCGCAATGGAATCCTGATCGTTCGAGCATGCTCACAATCTCTCGTTTCCTGTAGATGCGTGCCCGCGCGAAGCGGTCATGGATATGCTTGGGGAGCCAGCTGAAGAAGGGAACCCGGTTCCAGGGCAAGAGTGGCAGGTTGGCACCATGGGTCTCGAAGATCCACCAGCGGTTGGGTACGGACATTACCAGCACTCCGCCTGGACAGAGCACCCGGTACATTTCACTCAACGCCGCTTGCTCGTCGGTGACGTGCTCGAGAACCTCGAACGAGACGACACAGTCCACGGAACCGTCAGCACAGGGGAGGTGAGTGCCGTCGTATTGCACCGGCAGAATGTGGCCGGTCAGGTCCCGGCGGACAATTTCGACTGCGAACTCCCGTAAGAACCCGGCGTCCACGTCGACGCCCACGATTCTCTCGAAATCACGTGCGAAGTGAAGTGTCTGCGCGCCACTGCCGCAGCCAAAATCCAGGAGTCTCGTGCCGTTTTCCGGCAGATAGGGGGCGACCAGATGGTAGCGTCGTGACAGGAGGAAATCTTCGGCATCAGCCGGTTGACCGCCGGCGAGGTGAGGAGGTGAACCGCTCGGTCGGGTCATCACCGGTAACCCTTTGCATGATCCGGGCTACAGCAGCGCCACCACCACAGCCGTGATGTTGTCCGGCCCTCCCGCCGCGTTGGCTGCGGAGATCAACCGGGCGACGGCGGCGTCGGGCGGGAGATTCTGGCGCAGGATGTCGGCGATGCGGATCTCGTCCACGGCATCGGTCAGCCCGTCACTGCAGAGCAGATAGCGATCCTGGGACTCTGCCTGGCCGACCGAGACGTCGAACTCGGTCGCGGCGCCCACGCCCACGGCGCGCGTGATCATCCCGGTGCGCCTGCAGGCGGCCCCGGTGACGCCGTTCAGGGCAAAATCCGGCGTGTGGTCGTTCGTCAGCCGCTGTAGAGCGTCGTCGCGGAAGCGGTAGGCGCGGCTGTCACCGGCGTGGGCCACCCAGTACTGCTCGTGTGCGAAGTACAGGGCCACGACGGTGCTGCCCATGTTGGTCAGCGCGTCCACGGCCTTGTCGCGTACCGCGGCGTCGGCCTTCAGCAACAAGGATGGCAGGTCTTGCACAGGATTCTGCCAGGTGGAACGGTCGTCGTCGTCGGTCACCACCTCGACGATGGTCGCCGAGGCGATCTCGCCGCCGGCATGTCCGCCCATGCCATCCGCCACCAGGAAGAGATCGCGTGTGGGAGCTATGAAGTAAGCGTCTTCGTTGTTGGCGCGGACCTGGCCCTTGTCGGTGGAGCCCGCGGCCTCGATCTGAATAGGCGTCACCACTCAGCCTTCACTGGCTATGGGGGTGGAGGTGTCCTGCGTCAGAGTTATTCGAGGGTCTGCGCCGGGCCTCTATCCCTGTAAATGAACCCGAGGCATCAAGAAGATACCTCGGATCCGAAAAAGCAAAATTTTCGTTGCTCAGGAGCCAAAAGCACCCAGCTCGAGCTTCTTGGCGACCAGAACCGGCTTCACGTAAACCTTTTTCAGATGAACCTTTTTCACGTTTACCTTCTGCACGCAAACCTTCTTGGCCATGTCGTCACGCTCCATCGTCGACGGGCCCTGCACAAAAAGAGAAAGGGCAGTGATTCTACCCTCTGGCAATTGCTTCCCAAGCATCTAGCTCAAATTCACATCGTTGTCAATGAAAGGAGACGAGCTCCTTGGCCTTCAGATCCAGCAGGAATTCCTCGGTATCCTTCTCGAGTATATCACGATCGATGTCGTAGGCCGTCAGCAAGAGCTCGGTGATCTCGGCTATCGTGTGGGTTCCATCGCAGACGCGCCAGATGTCGGCCCCCACGGCGGTGATGCTGAAAATAGTCTCGCCGTCGGTGGAACAGATGAAGACATCCTCATCGTCCTCTCGCCACACAACTTCTATGTTGCGCTGGGGGACCATATCGGGTTCCAGCACGGCCATGGCCTTCCTCCCGTTCAGCGGATCCGCGCCATGATAGCGGCAGTGAGGCCGGAAAACAACCTCTCAACCGTGTCCGCGCCCCGGGGCAGAGGACGGACCAGCAGGCGCGCGAGATCGCGCAGGGCGACCAGGCACCAGAGGCCGGTGTTGCAGAGCCGGAACCGTGGGCCGGTGAGGGGGATGGTGCGGTCAGGAGTGATCAGGAGCTCGGGTCTGCCCACGATGTCCGCAGCCGCCACCAGCTCCCACGCGCGGTTGCGGTCGCCCTTCTGGAGATACCAGCCCGGGGCCACCGGCAGCATGATGCGGTGACAGACGAGGCGGTCGTCCTGCAGGAAGACGGCCAGGTCCCCGGGAAGGACGAGCTTGGCACGGGGGGCTACCTGCAGTGTCTCTCCCAGCCGCAACAACGGCATCATGCTGCCCGAACGGACAGTGAGCGTCCCGGTCTGGCCCTGGGCCAAACGGGCGAGCCAGAGCGCCTGGGCCATCTGCTCTGGGGCCATCTGCTCCTGGGAGAGTGATGTGCTCATCTGTGGCTCAGACCTCCGGTAGCGACCTGGTTCGCCGGCCGATGAGGGCGGGCGCGATCTCCCAGCCGGAGCGCGCCAGCAGCAGGTAGATGCCCATGCGCAGGGCCAGGGACAACCCATGCCACGAGAAATGCCTCGCTTCGGCCTGGTCCAGATCCGGGACGGAGCGTCCGTCGAGGCCGGCATCGACAGCAGAGGGCCGAAGGATCCGCCCCAGATAGGCCAGCTGGTCCTTGGTGCCGTCTCTGCGCTGCAGGGAGATGGCACGGCCGCCGGCCGCCGAGGCGAGCAACCGTTGGCGCAGGATCGTCTCCGGACGCAGCAGAGCGCCGAGATTCCCTCGCAGACCGCGGTGAGGTGCGGCTCGCTGCAACTCCGCGAGGCGGTTCGATTCACCGAACAGCCGGGCCAGCTCCAGACAACCGGCCGCCGGCGTGACAATCCGATAACGCTGGGCCTTGCGCCAAAAATCAGAGGGATCCCCTTGCCACGCTTGATGGCCCAGGACGGCGTGGATGTCGCGGATCTGGGCCAGGATGCTGAAACCGTTCGAGCCCGAGTGCAGACAGAGGTGCAGCAGGAAGTCGTCGGGCGCCGGCGTGAGTACCGACTGCCGTGTCCATTGGTGGGGGGTGGCCGGATGGTAGGGGACAGCCCGCTCCCGTAGCTCATCGGCTCGGAATGCCGTGTCCATGGCGGGCAGCGTCAGATCCCAATGGATCTCGATACAGCACCAGGCGCGCCGGGAGTGCCGGAAGATGAGGTGGAAGTGGTGGCGGCGGTAGAAATTTTCGGGGTGGGTCTTGTCGTCGATCTCGTACCCGCAACCGCGCATGATGGCGCAGGTTTTATCGAGCTGGTCTGGTGAGACGAGCAGGTCGATGTCGGCGTGGAACCGCTCGCCGGGATCCTGGTAGACGACCAGGTTCAGGGCGGAGCCCTTCAGCAGTACGGGCTCGATGCCGTCCTGGGCCAGGGCTTGCAGGATCACCGCCAGCTCCTTCTGAAACATCTCGTTGCGCAGGGCGGTCTGGACGTGATGCTGGCGCAGGGTCTGGCGGACCGGATCCGGGCACTCTTGCCACCAGGCGGAGTCGCGGTGCCGTGTGAACAGGTAGCCGGCGAGACGATGATTCAGGGCGAGGGACAGGACGCGCTGCCAGAACTGCGGCGTGGCGTCCGGCGGCGCCTGGGTTTTTGGTGCGGGCAGCAGGTCCAGGAAAAAGCGCTCCGCCGCATCCAGCGGCGGAATTCTCTGCAGCCGCGCGCTCATGCCGATCCCCCGGCGACACTGCCGTGTTGCAACTGGTAGAGGTTGCTGTAAAGCCCCTGCTGCTGGATGAGCTGGGCATGGCTGCCCTCCTCGACGAGACGGCCCCTGGCGAGGACGAAGATCCGGTCCAGATCCCTGACCAGGGAGAGTCGGTGGGCGATGACGATGGCGGTGCGACCTCGCATGAGGGCCCGCAGGGCTGCCCGGACGGCTTCCTCGGACTCGGCGTCCAGGGCCGATGTGGGCTCGTCCAGCATCAGGATGCGCGGGTTGCGCAGGAACGCGCGGGCCAGGGTGATCCGCTGGCGTTCGCCGCCGCTGAGGCGGACACCGCGTTCGCCCACCTCCGTGTCGAACCCAAGCGGCAAGGCGTCGATGAATTCCAGTGCGTTGGCCCGGGCGGCGGCCTCGCGGATGGCCTCGTCACCGGCAGCATTCCCGCCGCTGTCCTCGAGGCCGAAGCGGATGTTGTCCTTGACGGAGGCGTCGTAGAGGATCGGCTCCTGGGAGACGTAGGCCATGTGTCGTCGCAGGTCGGCCAGGTCGAATTCGGCATAGGAGTGGCCGTCCAGCAACAGTCGGCCGCGATCGGGGGGGAAGAGGCCGAGAATCAGGCCGGACAGGGTGGTCTTGCCGGCCCCCGAGGGCCCCACGATGCCGACCCACTCGCCTTCCGCGATGTGCAGGGAGAGGTCCTGGATGACCGGCGCTGTTTCGTAGGTGAAGGTCACGTTCTCGAGGGTCACCTCGCCGCGACTCTCGGCCATTGGCGGCGTGGTGGATCTGCCGCGCCGCTCGGGCTGGATGGCGAAGATACCATCCAGGCGGCCGGCGGCGGCCACGGCCCCCTGGGCGGAGGCGTAGAGGCTGGTCAAGGTGCTCAGGGGCAGCGCGACCCGATAGGCCAGCAGGAAGAAAGCCACGAGCTGGCCGTAGGAGGTCTGGCCCTCGGCGGTCAGGTAGAATCCGTAGACCACGATGGTGATGAGGCAGATCCACAGCAGGATCTGCGCACCGGATTCCAGACCGGCGCTCAGCTTCGCCCGGCTGACGCCGGCACGGTAGTAACGGTCGACCATCCCGTCGAACCGGTGCCGCTCGTGATCCTGGTTGTTGTAGACCTTGATGACGCGGATGGCGCCGACGACCTCCTGGACGTGGCTGCTGATCAGTCCCAGCTCCTCGTACATGCGGCGGGAGAGCTTGCGCAGACGGCTGCCGAAGAGCCGCACCAGCAGGATGGTCGCCGGCACCAGGGCCAGGATCACCAGGGACAGTCGTACGTTGAGGTGCAGCATCAGGGCGATGGCGCCGCCCAGGGTGAGGACGGCGCGTGCCAGGGAGGCCAGGCCGGAAGTCATCAGGAACTGGAGGCTGCCGACATCCGAGGTCATGCGCGAAGAGAGGTCGCCCGCCTTCTGGTGGGTGAAGTACAGGCTGGGCAGATCCAGCAACTGGGTCATGAGCCGCTTGCGGAGTGTAGTGATGTAGCTGAGGCCGAAATGCGCGGCGATCACGGAGTGCAGGTAGGTGGTCAGAAGTTGCAGGATGAGCAGGCCGGCGAGGAGGGCGACCATGGTGCCGGGTTCGGTGGCTGTTAGTCCGTTGGCCCCGCCCCCGTTTTGAACGATGTTCTTGGTCTGAGTCAGAGCGTCGACGAACCGACCGGCATACAGGGGAATGGCCAGGCTGACGCCGGTGGAGAGGATCATGAGGAGGTGGACCCAGACGAGGTCTGCCTTGTGATGGGAGAGGAGGCGGAGGTACGGTTTCAGGGTGGAGAGGTTCACCTTGGTGTCGTGGTCGTCGTCGTGGGCGTGGTCCTGCGATGCGTTGCGCATGCCGTCACGCATTCCGTCGCGAGCTCGGTTGTGTGTTCCGTCGGTTGTGCGGTCACTCTTCGCCAAGAATTCTGCTCCCTCGCTGGGTGATCTGTCAGCGCGTCGGGGTCATGACCAGCAGGTCCCAGAAGCCGGGATCGGGCCGGAAGGCCAGGCGTTGCACGAGGCCCGTGCGATAGAGGAACAGTGCGTGATCGAGGCTCCGGCCCATACCCACGGTCAGATCCGTCTCGAAGAGCCCCAAAGGCAAGATCACCTCGGCGGTCAGCCTGGGCACCGCTTCCTCCCGGGTGATGGGCGACACGGTGTGGTTGTCGCCGTGCTCGATAAGATACAATCCTGCCAGCGGCCCGCTTCCGGGGGATTTCTCGGTGCAGAAGGGGTTGATGGGGGTGCCGGAGACCTGGCATGTGATCGTCCCGGATGGATCGATTGACCTGGCTGAACTGCCTGACCCGTCTGATCCCGCCTGGTTTTGAGTGATGGCGAGGGCTTCATCGCTCAGCATGGGCCGCACGGGGCAGAGGGCGGCGGCAGTGGACTTGCCGCTGCCGGCCGGTCCGCAGAATATGTGGACGGCACCTTCGTGGAGAACTCCCGAGCTGTGCAGGAGAAAGGGCCCTCCCGGCCGGTGGCCTGTTGTGATCTGAACTGCATGATAGAAAAGCAGATACATGAACTGCTCCAGGACCCGCAAGCCGGTGCCGTGCAAGAGAACCGGGTGGATGGTACATTCGATGTGGTCCATGGCAGAGAGGTGGCCGGTGATGAGGTCGTCGCCGAGGACGAAGTCCCGGCCCTGGATCCGGCGATAGCGGATGAAGGAGTTGGGGAGCCCAGGTGGACCATTGTTAGTCTTGGGACTGGCAATGTGGGCCTCGATGACCATCTGGCCGGTTGCAGTACCACAATAAGATTCGTAAGCAGCAAGGAATTCACCTGCTCGTGGATCGACTTCGTCGAGTTGCCATTGTAAACTAACCGGTCCAATCATGAGCGTCAGCACCATTCCTCCTTTAGTTTGTTGGCTTACAGTTTCTGCATGTGCTATCGATAAGTGCTCATGAAACTTGATAGAATAGTTAATTAACTGAATAGAGAGTTTTGTAATGATTTTCTTTAAACAACACTAGAGTCGAGCATGGCCATCTGACGAGCGCGAACAGGTACGGGTCCAAGCACTCTAGTGAGCTCGCACGAGGACCATCCTTGGGCCGAGTAGGCACGCAGCTGATGTAATCCAAAGGTCCCACAATATGGCATAAACCGCTGGTACAATCAGCGCAGACCACGAGGTCGAAAGATGAAGCCTATCGGAGCTCAGCGCGACTCTCGATCACTCCCATCTTCGCTAGATGTCTCTACCTTGACGCCGATAGTGGTTTTAAGCCTGATCTTGCTAGTTTCCAGTCTTCTGGCTGGCCCAGTCCAAGCCCTCGAGTGGAGTCTGCAGTCCACCGCACGGGGCGATATCCCGCCGCCCAACACGGGCAACCAGCAGACCGCCTGCATCACGGCAGACATGGACGGTGATGCGGTCGAGGATATCATCGTTTGCGAACGAACCGAGGCGCCGAGTGTCGTCGTTTATTTGTGGCGAGCCGAGGGCTGGTTGCGGGCAGTGATCGAAACCGAGCAGCTGCCCATCGAAGCCGGTGGCGCAGTTGCCGATATCGATCAGGACGGCGATCTCGACCTGGTTATGGGAGGTGACTGGCACGGTGCCGAAATATGGTGGTGGGAAAATCCCGGCTCCTTGCCTAATTCGGACGGTGGCTGGACACGGCGAATTGTGAAAAACACAGGTGCCAAGAAACACCACGATCAGGTTTTCGGTGATTTTGACGGGGACGGCTCCTTAGAACTCGCGTTCTGGAATCAGAAGGCAGGCGGACGACTCTTCCTGGCCGAGATACCTTTGGATCCCTACCAGTCAGCTCAGTGGGAGCGGACGGAAATCTTCGATGGTCCCGACGACTGCGAGGGGCTGGTCGCTGCCGACATCAATTTGGACGGCCAGCTCGATCTCGTCGGGGCGGGTTACTGGTTCGAGCATCTTCAGGGTGAGGAATTTGTTGCCCATTCCATTGCTGTTGGTCACTCCTTTACACGCACGGCTGTGGGCCAACTCGTACCCGGCGGCCGTCCGGAAGTGGTTATCGTACCCGGGGATGACAAGGGACCCGCAGTCTGGTACGAATGGCAAGGCGATTCCTGGTTCGCTCACGAAATCGATCCTCTCGTGCTCTGGGGGCACTCCTTGGCCCTCGGTGACGTCAACCGGGACGGTTTGTTGGACATCTTCCTGGCGGAGATGCACACGCCGGGGGCTGGCGACGAAGCGAGATCCCGCATCTACATCAATCAGGGCTACGGCAAGTTTCTGGTGGAATTGATCACGTTAGGGATCGGTCATCACGAGTCACGTCTCGCCGACGTCAACGGCGACGGGTGGCTCGATATTGTCGGGAAGCCTTACAAGCACGGAGCGCCCGGGGTCAACGTATGGCTGCAAGCCACGGCATCCTTCGATACATTCACGGACCAGCGGAAATGCCTGCTCGACACCTCCGGCGATGGGTACATTGATGACCTCCGCACCGCAGACTTCGACGGAGACGGAAAAATCGATCTGGTAGCTAGCTTGAGTGGAACCGCCCACGGTGACGGGAAAGTGATGGCATTTCACGCACCGGCCTGGCACCACTCCACGATTTACGAGGGGATCATCAGCCGGGGCGACTGGGTCGACCTGGATCGCGACGGAGACCTCGATTACGTAGGTATCGAATCGCGTGTGCAACCGGCACTTATCTGGCTCGAGAACCCGGGCCTCGCCGGCGGGACCATCTGGGGCCGGCATGAAATGGCCGGTTATACACAACCGCTGGTGAACGTGATCCCCGCCGACATCGACAACGACGGACGCACCGATATCGTGGTGTGCGGACAGACCGAGATCTTTCTCGTCAGAGGCTCTCCCGGGGCGGGCTGGCAATCGCTTGCGATCGCCGCCATGGACACTGCAACGTCAGCCGCTGCCCTGGGTGATCTGGATCGCGACGGTGATCTGGATATCCTGCGCGGAGGGTCGTGGTGGCGAAATCCGAGACCCGATGTCGAGGGCCGTTGGCCGGTCGAATCGTTGGCCAGCGACACCGGGGTGCAGAGGGACAGCTGGCCCGTCGACCTCAACGGCGATGGTTGGCTCGATGTCCTGGTTCTTGGTGGGGGTGGGTGCGGACGGCTCGCTTATTACCCCAATGACCGAGCGGGAGGATTAGCTTCTGGGTACACGTTGGCCGAGACCGGACTGGCCGTCGGGAGGAGTCTGGTCCATGCAGATATGGATGCGGACGGAGACTGTGACATCGTTTTGGCCGGGCTATCTTGCGCCGCGGAGGCGCGGACCGTGTTTTTGCAGAACGACGGCATGCTTGGCCAGCCTTGGCCGGTTGTCCAGCTGGACCTTCCGGGTGCCGATCTAGTCATCGGCGGAGATCTCGACGTCGACGGTAGCACCGATGTGGCTTTTCGGGGAATGGACACCGAGGTCGGAGCTTGTCGGGTCGGCATCGCCTATAACAGCATCAGCCCCGTATGGCCTTTGGATGCCTGGCGTCGAGTCCTTATCGACGAAGCACGACCTTGGCGGGCCGTGTTCGTGAAGAGCGCCGACATCGACCGCGACGGATGGACCGATATTGTGGCCGGGGGCTGGTGGTATCGAAATCCCGGTGACGATGGCGGTGTCTGGTCGCGCCACATCATCGGCACTCCCCTGCACAATGCGGCAATCGTCCACGATTTCGACCGTGATGGTGACGACGACATCCTGGGCACCAGGGGGCAGGGTTCTGTCGCGAATGCCGAGTTCGTCTGGGCCCGGAATGACGGAGCGGGCCAGTTCGACATTCTCGACAACATCGAAGCCGGCACCGGTGATTTCTTGCAAGGCGCAGTCGTTGGGAGGCTAGGGTACGGGAGCGACGCGGAGTCGCTGCTGGAGTCGGTGGTGCTCTCATGGCACGGCGCGGATCAAGGTATCCAGATCTTGACCGTCCCTGACGATCCAGCCGCAGAGACGTGGCCGGTCATGACCATAAGTGCTTATACCCTCAATGAAGAGCTCGACCTCGGCGATATCGACCGCGATGGCGATCTCGATATCTCGCTCGGTACGGCATGGCTGGAAAACGCTGGTGGCAACTGGATCGTGCGCGAGATGGTCTCCGGTGCGGGAGCCCCCGACCGTCATCGACTAGTAGATCTGAATCGGGACGGACGCCTGGACATGATCGTCGGTTTCGAGGAGATCAGTGTTCCAGGCCCGGTCGTGTGGTACGAGCAGCCTGTTGTGATGACTCAACCCTGGGTTGAACACGCCGTCGCTGAGCTCACCGGCCCCATGAGTCTCGATGTGGCGGATATGGATCATGATGGGGACCTGGATGTCGTCGTGGGTGAGCACAACGGAAAGCAACCGGAAACGGCCGGGCTCTACGTACTGGAGAACACTGGTGGCGAGATCTGGGTACCGCATCTCGTGCACAGGGGTGATGAACATCACGACGGTGCACAGGTGGTCGACATCGACGGCGACGGCGATCTCGACATCGTCTCCATCGGCTGGTTCCACGACGACGTCGTCCTCTACGAGAATCTGGCAGTCAACACTCGAGGCGGCTTGCCGATCGCCTCGAACTTTTCGATCTCGCCCAACCCTTTCAACTCCCGCTGCACGATCCGCTTAGTCGTGGCCTTGGATCATGAGTATGACGTCACTGTGTACGATTGGCATGGTCGACTCGTCAATGATCTCCTGACGGGAGGGTACCTCACGTCCGGAACTCATATATTTACCTGGGACGGGACCGATCGAAACGGCGTGGCATGTTCCTCGGGGACATATTTCGTGCAGGTCAGTGGCCCGTTTTTACAAGAAATAAAGAAGGTTGTGTTCGCGAAATAGTATCAAATGACCCCAGGAGAGAGTTGGGGAATATGAACAGTCAGGGTATCGGAGGTCTCTTCGACAGCTGCGATTTGGGGGTGATTTGCGGCTGGGTATCGGTTATTGTGGCCCATGAGATCTCCACCTGTTGGGTTACTGTTGGCAACCCCGCTAAGTTACCGTATTTGCTTGGTTACAAATATTTTACACCGTCAGGTGGAGTTTTTTAATCGTTGGAATCGCTCAATTTATGTATTAGCATCAATGCGTCAAAACAATGGCTGGTTCGAAGTCCAGATGGCCAAGCCCAAGGCGTCGAAATGAGTAACCGACCGAAGTTCTATACCGCCATGGAAAGTGACGTAACGAACTTAACGTCGATATTCTCGAAAACCTGTATCCGAGCGGTTTCAGGAATATGTAGGCCCCCCAGGAATGACGCATTGAGGTTAGTTTTTAGCGAAGAGTGTATCACTGAAGCTGGCGACGTACAGTTCAGGAGGATGGACACATGACGAAATTCGCACACACCGGTATCATGTCGTGGGGTGCCCTCCTCGGTGCCCTCCTCCTGAGTGCCTCGGGCTCCTTGGCCTTGGACTGGCAGCTCGAGTCCTCCTCTCAGGGTGATATCCCGGTACCCAACCCAGGTAACGAGCAGACGGCCAATCTCATCGGCGACATCGATGGCGATGGGCGCGACGACGTGGTGATCGCCGAGCGCACTACCGCTCCGGCCATGGTCGTCTACTT
>CBDURX010000024.1:0-11660 GCA_965369485.1 uncultured bacterium
GGAGCTGCTGTACGAGTCGGTTGCCGGTACGCTCTTCTCCAGCCGCCGACGCATCGGTTACCTCGGCAGTGTCCAGGGGGTGACCGCCCGGTTACGGCACCATCTGGAGTTGTTTCTGGCCTCGGTGAAGATGCTCTTGAGCAATGCCACGCCCGGGGATGAGGGGTTACGCATCGAGCTGACTGTGGGTCGGACCAGGTTCATAGCCGCGGACGTGCTCGAGCTGGGCTGTGCCCTAGGCCTGTGGCGTTGGTTGAATGCGGGGAGTGCGGATGTTCTACCTCTGGCAGAACTGATGGTTCTGGGCAAATCGGCCCTGCTGCGCGAGGGAAGCGGAGAGGCGCTCTTGAACGATATGGCCGTAGCAGCCCTTCAGTGGGAAGAGCAACTGAAGTTCAGCCTACCACTGGGTTTGCTGGAACCAATAGTGCCGCCAGCGAGCAGCCAGCCTGATCAGCCGTGTCCGTTGCCCACCGCCGCACGCGGCGAGATAGAGATCCGGATAGCGGACCTCGTGCTGGAGAACCGCCGCAGCACACTGGTTCTGCGCGGGCCTGCAGGCAGCGACCGCCTCGCAATCCTCGTGGCGGGTTTGGGGCGTGCTCTGTCTCGTGGCCAATCGCTCCACGCCATGTCCCTCGTGTGCCCCGACAGTGCCACTGCTGCCCGTGTCCATGCGATTTGGCGTCGGGAAGTGGGGCCCTGGCAACCACCCATCTTCCTGGTGGGCGATCCAGGTCTGTCGGGTACCGGTAGTGAGCCGCTGGTGGACCCCAGCGGAGTGGCGACTATCCTGATCGAAGCTCAGCGCATCTCCACCGAGCATCGCTTGCGTCTCTGCCAACGAGGACGGCAAGGCCCCCTGCTCGCCACCGTGGAGTTGGGGGAGTTGGCAGAGCCCTGGGATCATCTCTTCCTGACCACACCTAATCAGGAAGACGTGATCGATTTGACGGACCAGTGCCGTCAGGCCAAGAAGATCTGGCGGGAGGTGCGTCAGCTGCTGCCACAGGATCTGAAAACGGGCAGGACAAGGCGTCGTGAAAAGGGTGAGTGCAGAACTCGCTGGGTGGCCAACCTGGACGAGTGCCTGGCCACGCTGGAGAACGAGGCGGAGCAGGGCCGGTTGACTCCACGAGTTTCCGTGGTGGCATCGATGGTGGACGATTTGACCTATCTGGGCCGGCGGCTGGCCACACGAGGGTGGCTGCCCGTCTTCCGCCGGGAATTGGAGTACCTCCAGCTGCCGGGTCCCTTGGAGTTTCTCGCCGCCGTGACTGATACGGCTCTGGCCGTGGCGGCTAGCACGGCGTCGGAGGCGGGCTCACGTGAGGAGAAACCGTCCTTACTGGCGTCGCTCCTTCCCCCGGGGTCGCGAGAGGCCTACGACCGCTGGCGCCGTTGCCAGACCGGTGCCGACAATTCCACCTTGCGCGAGCTCTACGACCGTACCTGCCGCACGGCATGGGCCGCTGAGTTCCTGACTCAGCCCCAGGCGCGCATGCGAGTGGAGAAGCTGATAAGGGACGTCGGCGACGAAACGCCGGCCCGTTTCTTCGCCAGGCCGTTATGGGAGGCTTGGTATCGTGAGGTTGCTCTTTTGGTGGGTCAGGAGCCGCCACCAACCCGCGGTACAGTGGTGGATTTGGCTACACCGGACAGCGCGACGGGTCGCCCGGCAGAGACCCTGATCTACCTCTGCCTGGGCTCCGAGCCTGCCAGCAACCATTATCGGGTCCTGAGCAGGGTGACCGATTCCTTGCTGGTGTTGTACCAGGAAAAATCGCCGTTGCCCAGTGAAATTGACCTGCAATGAGGTGAAGGTACGAAATTCGGGCTAAGGAGCGCGCCGTCTATTCAACAGAACGGTCGCTGCACCGAAGGAGACGGTGGCTAAGACCAAGCCGAGGAGCAAGGCCCCGATCCAGGCCTCGAGGTAGCGCTCGCCCACCCAGCTCCAGTCCAGGCGGTCAGGAGTCCAGGCTGGTGGCGGTCGGCCCAGCAGGAAAGCTCCCAGCTGAATGTCGAGCCAGACGATGGGGGCCATGGTGAAAGGATTGGCTAGGTTGGAGCCGATAAAAGCGGCCAGCCGGTTGACACGGAAGACGAAGGCCAGGCCGATGGCCATCCAGGTGTGAAGGCCGAGGACAGGGGTTGGGGCCACCAGGGCGCCGAGAGCCACGGCGACGGCCAGGTTCCGGGTCGAGAGATCCGAACCGGCCAGCATCTTCAGGGCGGGCTTCCAGCCCGGCCAACGAAGTCGTTCCCGCAAACGCCTCTTCCCTTGTGAGCTGCCTTGCAGGCAGCTATCTTCGGAGTGATACCCCACGGGTGTATACTCATCCGGGTCAAGGATAACACGAACCTACTTGAAGAGGAGAGATAAGGATGGACTTGCCTTTCGAGCCCTACCGGATCAAGGTCGTCGAGAGGATTACCATTATCAGCCGAAGTGAGCGGTTGGAACTTCTGAAGAAATCCGGGTACAACGTCTTCAAGATCCCCTCCGGAGCCATCACCATCGACCTGCTGACCGACAGCGGTACATCGGCCATGTCCGACAAGCAATGGGCAGCGTTGATGACCGGCGATGAAGCTTACGCTTGCAGCCGTAGCTTCGATGACTTCGCCTCCACCATTCGCAGTCTCTTCGGGTACGAACATGTGATCCCGACACACCAGGGGCGAGCTGCCGAGGGAATCCTGTTCTCCGTCGCCCTGCAGGAGGGATCGGTGGTACCGAACAACATCCACTTCGATACCACACGCGCCAATGTGGAGCACTGCGGTGCCATCGCCCTCGATTGCGTCGTCGAGGAGGGGCTGGACCCTACCCTCGAACACCCGTTCAAGGGAAACATGTCCCTGGAGAAGCTGCAGGTGGCTTGGCGGAAATACGGTCCTGAGCGCATTCCTCTGGTGATGCTGACGATCACCAACAACAGCGGTGGTGGGCAACCGGTCTCCATGGCAAACATCCGTGCAGTCTCCGAATTTTGCCGCACGCGAAACCTGCCGTTGATCTTCGACGCCTGCCGGTTCGCCGAGAACTCATACTTCATCAAGATGCGTGAGCAAGAGTACCGTGACAAGTCCATCGAGGAGATCGCCAGGGAAACCTTCGCTCTTGGAGACGGTTGCACCATGAGCGCCAAGAAGGACGCGCTGGTCAACATCGGGGGCTTTCTTTGCCTGAACAACGGTCGCTGGGCGGAAGAGGCCACCAACCTATTGATCTTGCGGGAAGGATTTCCCACCTACGGTGGCATGGCCGGGCGTGATCTGGCGGCCATCGCCCAGGGCTTGCGGGAAGTACTCGACTTCGAGTATCTCAAGTACCGGATCGGGCAGGTGGAGCAGTTCGGCCGGGCTCTCCAGGAACGCAAGGTTCCCATGTTGTTGCCCGTGGGTGGGCACGCCGCCTACCTGGATGCCATGTCCGCCCTGCCCCACATCCCACAATCACAGTTTCCGGCCCAAGTTTTCACGGCGGCCCTCTACCTGGAAGCTGGCGTGCGCGGTGTAGAGATAGGCAGCCTCATGTTCGAGCACAAAGATCCCGAAACCGGTGAGATGATCAACCCAGCCATGGAACTGGTGCGGTTGGCCGTGCCACGTCGTGTCTACACCCATACACAACTGGAATTCGTGGCCGAGGCCTGCGCCCGTGTTGTGGCTAGAGGTGACCAGCTGTGCGGCCTGGAGATCGAATGGGAGCCGCCCACACTACGCCACTTCACTGCGCGGTTGCGCCCGGTGGCGGACGGCAAGTTCGCTGCTGACACTGCCGCTGTCTGAGAGGTGCGATTCCCGTTTCAGCACGGGGGTCGGTGAGTGGACTGATAGTCGTGGAAATCGTCTGTTTACCAGAGGAACACGTTTTGAGCCGTGCCCTGGCGCCGCTGGCAGCCCAGGCCGCAATGCGTCTGGAACTGGACCGGTTCCTGGAGCGATTGACTCTTTGCTTGGACGATATCTCTGCTGACGAGCGAGTCTGGCTCTCCTGTGGACCCGGACCGGTGATGGCGGTCGGGACACGTCGCTCCTTGACGATATATCTGCACCCGGATCACCTCGTGCGGGATCACCCGGCAGCGTCGTCCTTGCTGCCGGGCAGGGCCGTGTGGGAACCGCCGTCACAGCTTCCTGCGGAGCAGTTGGCCGCAGTGGCAAAGCCGTTCCGTCCCAAGATGGAACGGTTCCTCTACCACCAGTTCCTGAGTATCCGCGACCTGAGCGACGGTAGCGTTCTGCCCGCTGCGGTCCCGCCCGACCAGGCCGAATCGTTTCAGGAGGTCTGGGCTGTGACCGTGGATGGACGACTGCGGCAGCAAATACTGCCCAGTTACTCGGCCGGTGAACGGCGGTTGCGCTTCTCCCGGATCTTCGGCGCCGCAGCTGTTTTGCTCCCGGCGCACTGGGACATATTCCACGAGCTGTGGGAGATGGAGACAGTGACCCAGGAACGGCTTGTCGCTGCGGCGCGCCGTTTGCCGTTCCTGAGGCAGACACGGCAATTCTGATTTGCTTTTTTCTGGCTCAAGCCCCAATTTCATGGCAGCCCATCGTCACTGGCAGGCAATGGTTGACGACCCCGCACATCGGGGATACAGTACCGTTGTGGTCATGCCAAAGTGTGTTTTTGAGATGGACACCCGTGCCTCGCGTCCCCACCTGCGAGCCAAGAGATATCCCATGGGGAGGTTGTTCAATGCCCGCTGTTTCGTCCTCACGTCGCTGGGTCGCGGTTCTGCTGCTTGGCGTCCTTGCTGGTCTTATCCTTGCCGGTATCGTGGGTTGCGGCGGCAAAAAGGAGATAGACCCGTACGCTTACGCCTCCTTAAGAGCCGTCATGCACGGGGACACGCTCAGCAACGATTTCCTCTTCGAGATCGATGCTCCGCAGTTCGATTACATAGAGGGGAACACAGCCGTTGTGCGTGACGGAAACATGCTGTGGTACATGGTCGGCAGCGACCTCGAGAATCAGTACCGGACCTACGCCGGCTCTCTCCTGGGTGTGCAGAAGTTCTTCAAGCCTCAGCCATTTTTGATGATCAAACGGGTCAAGAAAGCTGGTATCGCCGAACCCGTCGACTCGTGCAGGACATTCGTGATGCCCAAACTGATCCCGGCGGGTGCCATCGATCTCAAGACGCCGGGAGCCGACTTGCCGGGTGTTCGCTGGAGTCGCCCGAGCGATTTCACCCCCTTCGTTTCGGAGAACGAGGACGAGGAGATCGCGATCCAGTCCATGGTCGAGCGGTTCGTGAAGAGTCCCCGCCACGACCTACCCGATTCTGTCAAGGCCAACCCCGCCGAGAAAGATATGGCATGGTACGCTGTTTTCGACGAGGCGACCCTGGAGATCGTGGACCTGATGCCGGGTACTGTCTGGATGCTCGAATTGTTGCGGGCAAAGGACCTGCCGTTGGTGGGCTCCTTTACCGTCAAGGAGTTCTACGATTCCATCCGGGACCGCCGCAAGGAGTATGAAGGACTCGGTCACGTGGTCGGCAAGATGAAGATCAACTGGTTCCGGTACGCCAACACCTACGTTCAGGGTTCCGCGAGCTGACGCCGGTTCCCGACCGAATTCCATGTCTGCGATCCCCGCCTGCAGCGGGGATCGTTTTTAAACCGGATATTACTTCTCGCGTCGACGTCGGGGCGGAGCGGTGGTGGTATTTGCTTTCCGTGCCTGGCGTGCCCTCCAACTGCGGATCTTTTCCAGCCTAGCGGACATGTATTTTTCGTACCCCCTGTGGGTGGGGTGATAGAAGATGCGGCCAGCCAGGTCGGCGGGAAGGCATTCCATCTCGGCGATGCCGGTTGGCGTGTCGTGGGCGTAGACGTAATCACGGCCGCAGCCCAGCTCCTTCATCAACCGCGTAGGGGCGTTGCGGAGGTGGAGCGGGACCGGCGGATTGTGGCCCTGGCGAACCTCGTCCACCGCTGCCTGATAACCCTTATACAGAGCATTGCTCTTGGGAGACAGCGCCAGATAGATGGTCGCCTGCGCCAGGGCCAGGCTCCCTTCGGGCAACCCGATGAAGTGCATGGCGTCCCGCGCAGCCAGGGTATGGGTCAGTGCTTGTGGATCGGCCAACCCCACATCCTCGCTGGCGAACCTTACCAAGCGACGGGCGATGTACAATGGATCCTCACCCCCCTCCAGCATGCGGGCGAGCCAGTAGAGAGCGGCCTGAGCATCGGAATTACGCAGTGATTTGTGGAGGGCCGAGATCAGGTTGAAGTGCTCCTCGCCTGATTTGTCGTAGCGCAAAGCCCGCTGCTGGATCAATCTCGGCAGGTCGTCCGTGTCGACAACTGTTTTTTCCTCACGGTTCGCTGTGGCCGCCACCGCGGCAATGGCTTCAAGCAGGTTCAAGGCCACGCGTGCGTCCCCCTCGCTCAAATTTGCCAGGTTGTCCAGGGCGACTGGGGTGAAGGCTGGCGCACGGCCGGCCAGTCCGCGCGGCTCTGCCAGGGCGCGATCCAGCAGGATGCGTACTTGGCTCGGTTCGAGGGGCGTCATCACGAGAAGGCGGGTACGAGAGAGGAGGGCGCTGTTCACCTCGAAGGAGGGGTTTTCCGTGGTGGCGCCGATGAGGGTGACATCACCCCGCTCGACCCAGGGCAGCAAAGCGTCCTGCTGCGCCTTGTTGAAGCGGTGGATCTCGTCGAGGAACAGGATGGTACGCTGCCCCGTGGCGAGGCGCAGCTTCGCCGCCTCGGCCATGACCTCTTTAAGCTTCTTGGTGCCCACGGCCACGGCACTGTACTCCAGGAAACGGGCGCGGGAGTGGACGGCTACAATACGTGCCAGGGTGGTCTTGCCACAGCCCGGCGGTCCCCAGAGTATCAGCGAACCGACGTTGTCCGCCGCGAGTAAGCGGCGCAGGGGACCATCCTTTCCCAGGAGGTCTTCCTGTCCTACTATCTCGTCCAGAGTGCGCGGGCGCATGCGGTCCGCCAGTGGTGGTTCGCCGGCGGCTTGCTCCGGCGTGTCCGTCTCAGCCTGTGTGTCGGCATTGGCTGAATCCGGCCGCCGTGGGTGAAAGAGGTCTTCCATCATGTCGCCCATTGTAGCGCGGAATAGGCAGGAATGCACTAACCCGCATTATTCAGGAAGGTTCTACTGCGGCAGGTCAAATGCCTGTCTGGACACACGTTCTCGGATCTGCTCGTTCAACGTACCGCACCGGGTACGCCTCCCTCGCAAATCCTTGCGAGCACGTGTCCAGACAGGCATTTTCCTCTGCCTCGCTACGAACCTTCCTGAATAATGCCGGCCAAGCGCTCCGCAGCGACCGTTGACTAAACCGTCACCTCCTCCTAATGTGTTACTCCTCATCTAAACGCGGATGGGAGAACTGGTTTGTCACGGGCTGTGCTGATCATCCTGGACGGTGTCGGTGCCGGTGCCCTGCCGGACGCGGACCGCTACGGCGATGCCGGCAGCGACACCCTCGGCCACACCGCCGTCGCCGTGGGCGGTCTGCTGTTGCCACAGCTGGCCCGTCTCGGCCTGGGGAATCTCCACGCCATTTCCGGTGTCCCACCCGCCAGGCATCCCGTTGCGGCCCACGGTCGCATGTGTGAGGTGTCCGTCGGTAAGGACAGTACAACCGGACACTGGGAGCTGTTCGGGATTGTGACCGAACAACCGTTTCCAACCTATCCCCACGGATTCCCCGCCGAGGTCATCGCCGCCTTCCGCGCCGCCACCGATTACGACGTCCTCGGCAACCTGCCGGCATCCGGCACCGAGATAATCCAGCGATTGGGGGACGAGCACGTCGCCACGGGCAAGTTGATCGTCTACACTTCGGCCGATTCCGTCTTCCAGATCGCTGCCCACGAGGAGATCGTACCACTCACCGATCTGTATCGTGTTTGCGAGATCGCTCGCCGCATCCTCGTGCCGCCCCACCAGGTCAGCCGCGTCATCGCCCGACCCTTCGTCGGTGCGCATGGTCGTTACGAGCGCACGCCCAACCGGCGCGATTTCTCGGTGACACCACCGGCCGGTCTCCTGCTCCCTGTGCTGGCGCAGAGCGGTGTGGCTGTGGTAACCATAGGTAAAATCTACGATCTATATGCCGGACAGGGGATCACGGAGAAACACAAATCCAAGGGCAACGCGGAAGGTATGGCCAACCTCATGGATCTCTACAATCGCAGTGATGGCCCTGATCCAGTCCTCTACCTTTTGAATCTCGTGGATTTCGACATGTTGTGGGGGCATCGTAACGACCCGGCGGGGATGGCGGCCGGCCTGAGTGAATTCGACGTCTGGTTGGGCAGATTCCTGACTGCGCTGAGGTCCGACGATCTCCTGATCATCACCGCCGACCACGGCAACGACCCTACCACCCCGAGCACGGACCACTCCCGGGAATACGTGCCGCTGTTGGCGCTTTGCGGAGGAGTCGGCTCGGGTGCCGACCTCGGTATCCTGGACACGTTTGCCGACGTGGGCGCCACCTTTGCCGACTTCTTTGGCGTGGAGCCGCCACGAGTGGGTAGGAGTTTCTTGGACTTGATCGAGGGCGCGGAATGCCGAGGGAGATGATCTTGAAGGAAAATTACGCGGATTTGGTTCGAGCGGCGTGGGCGGTGCGCGAACGGAGCTATGCACCGTATTCGCAATTCCGGGTGGGAGCGGCTCTTCTGGGCGCTGGCGGTCGCGTCTTCATCGGCACCAACGTGGAGAACGCCAGCTTCGGGCTTTCTATGTGCGCAGAGCGATCGGCACTGTTCCAGGCCGTAGCCGCCGGTGAAACGGATTTCGAGGCCATCGCCATCTGCGCGGACGGCGCTGCGCCGACGCCGCCTTGTGGCGCCTGCCGGCAGGTTTTGATGGAGTTCGCCCCCGATCTCACCGTGCTGATGGCGGGAACTGAAGGAAGTGTCGAGGAGCATCGGCTAGCTGATCTGCTGGCCCATCCCTTCCGCCACTTTACACCTGGAGAAACGGGGGAGTGATGGCAGTCGCGGACGAACGCTGGATCGAGGAGTTGACCCGCCGGGTGGTGCGCAAACTGCTGGCCGAATATCCGAGCAGAACCACTGCTAGTAGCGCGGGTGGGTCGGAATGGCTCGCCCTGCCGGGGCCAGCTGCAGTAGACAGTTGCCTGCTGGCCGATGACGGACGCCTCCTGCGCGACTACATCGACTTGGGTGCCGCCCGACTCGGCTTTTGCCCCGAGGCATGCCGCACACCACCGGACCTGGCCGGGTTCATCGACCACACCATCTTGAAGCCCGATGCCACTAGCAGCCAGATCGAGCAACTCTGCCGTGAGGCGGCCGAGTACCACTTCGCTTCAGTCTGTGTCAACCCGACCTGGGTGCCGCTGTGTGTATCGCTCTTGCAGGGCAGTGTAGTGGCAGTCTGTACCGTGGTGGGGTTTCCTCTCGGCGCCAACGAAACCGAGATCAAAGCCCTCGAGACTCGCCGGGCCGTTCAGCAAGGAGCGACCGAGATCGACATGGTGATTCCCGTGGGAGCATTGAAGGGGGACGACTACCGCGCAGTGTACGAGGATATCGCTGCGGTGCGGCGGGAATCCTTGGGCGTAGCCTGTTTGAAGGTCATCATCGAGGCGGCCCTATTGACCGACGAGGAAAAGATAGCCGCCTGCAGTTTATCTCGCGACGCGGGCGCCGACTACGTGAAGACCTCGACCGGCTTCGCCAAGGGGGGCGCCACACTGTCCGATGTGCGGCTCATGCGCCGGGTCGTGGGACAGGAGGTGGGCGTCAAGGCCGCCGGCGGGATCAAGGATCGTGCGGCCGCCGACGCCATGATCGCCGCCGGCGCCAACCGGATAGGTGCCAGCGCCGGTGTGAAGATCGTCAGCGGTTGAGGAGCATTCCTGTCGAACCGGGTTGCTGCCGGGGGTAAGGTCTTGGATTTCCGCGACATCATCGAGCGCAAGAAACGGGGCGATGCTCTCACCGCTGCGGAGATCGTTACGCTCGTGGAAGATTTCACTGCGGAACGCCTGCCGGATTACCAGATGGCGGTCTTCCTGATGGCCGTCTGGTTTCAGGGTATGACACCAGACGAGACACTAGCCCTGACCAAGAGCATGCTTCATTCCGGATCGCAAATGGACCTGTCGGATTTACCCGGTCCCACCGCGGATAAGCACAGTACGGGAGGGGTCGGTGACAAGGTCAGTCTTCTGCTGGCGCCCCTGGCGGCCGAGTGCGGTCTGTACGTACCCATGCTATCTGGTCGGGGTCTTGGCCATACCGGTGGCACCTTGGACAAGCTGGAGAGTGTCCCCGGCTACGAAGTTTCCCCGCCCAACGCGACTTTCCTGGACATCGTCGGTGAGGTTGGCTGTGCCATAGTCGGTCAGAGCGAAGACATCGCGCCCGCCGACGGCAAGATCTACGCCCTGCGGGATGTGACCGGCACGGTGGACTGCGTCCCTCTCATCACCGCCAGCATCTTGAGCAAAAAGCTGGCGGCCGGACCGGAAACCATTGTCGTCGACCTCAAGACCGGATCGGGTGCCTTCATGTCCGATCGGGGCCAGGCTCGGGATCTGGCCCATTCACTCATCGACATAGCGTCCCACTGGGAGAGACGCTTGGCAGTGATCTTCTCCGACATGTCCCAGCCCCTCGGTCGGGCCGTCGGCCATGCCAACGAGGTCATCGAGGCGTTTGCCGCCCTCCGCGCCGACGGCCGGCAACAGGCTCCCCACGACCTGGTACACTTGACAGAGGAACTGGTGGTAAAGATGGTCCAGGTCGCCCGTTTGCACACGGACCGGAAAACGGCTCTGGCGTCCCTGCGCGAGGCCTGGGACAGTGGGCGTGCCTTCACACGATTGCAGAGCTGGATTACAGCCCAGGGCGGCCGGATCGATCCAGGGCGTGAGGACTTTGGTTTGACGGTTGCACCGGTCGCTGCGGAACTCCTCGCCCCACGCGACGGTCATCTTTCCAGCGTGCAGTGCCGGGAAGTCGGATACGCGCTGGCGGACCTCGGCGGCACTCGCCTGCGCATCGGCGAGAGCCTGGATCTCTCCGCAGGAATCCAGTTCTTGGTGGTCGTAGGTGAGTCGATAACTCGCGGTCAGCCCATCGCCACTCTCCACTGCCGAGACAGTGCCAAGGCCGCCGCCGCTGCGCGGCGTATTGAAGCAGCTGTGACCTACAGCGACGAACCAGTGGCCGCGCCACCGCTGATTCTGAACCGGATGGGACCAGGGGAATAATCCGGGTTAGAATTCCTTGAAGTCGTCGTCACCACTGTCGAGAGTCTCGAAATCCTTGTCCACACCGGAAAAGTCGAGGATTTCCCCACCGTGCAGATCGCACAGGTTCTGGGGGTAGTTATCCGGTAGGAAGATCTCCGTCAGCAGGGAATCACAGCTGCTTGTGGCCAGCATGCCAGAGTCGCAACAAATGGTTTTCCTGATGATGGTCGTCGGCATCACGAACGGTTCGTCGCCAACCTCGTCACTGATCTTACCCATGAAGTTCGCCCAGATGGGTAGCGCCATGCGCGCGCCGGTCTTGCGCTTGCCCATGGAGATGTTGTTGTCGAACCCGACCCAGACGCCAGCACAGTAGCTCGGGGTGAAACCACAGAACCAGGCGTTGGTGCAGTCGTTGGTGGTGCCGGTCTTGCC
>CBDURX010000025.1:0-11641 GCA_965369485.1 uncultured bacterium
ACAGATCTCCTCCACCTCGCTCTTGATCTCGGCTATGGGGCGGATCGGCAGCGACGAACCCTGCACTCTCTCGATCAGGTCGCGCCGCAGCGGGTTGATGGCGATGCCACGTTCGGTCACCACCACGTCGATCAGTTCGCCCGGTCCGCAGAGGGTCGTCACCCGGTCCACCAGCACCGGGATGCGGTCGCGGAAGCTGGGGACGGGCAGGATGGTGCACTTGGAGAAGAGACAGTTCTGCCAGCCGCCGATGCCGTGTAGCAGGCGGCCGTCCGAGTGGGTCACCACGTTGGCGTTGAAGCCGACATCCACCTCGGTGGCGCCGAGCACCACCGCGTCCAACATCGAGGCGAAGTTCCCCTTGCCGTGCCAGTTGTAGCTGGTGAAGGGTGAAGTGTTCACGTGCCGAGGATTCTCCCGCATGGAGCGAACGCCCTCGAGGTCGAAGGTCTGGCCGTCCAGGATGTAGTCGGTCAGCCCCTCCTCCAGCATCTCGACCAGGTACTGGGTGGAACCGCCCCGGATGAAGCGCGCCTTGACATTGCGCTCGCGCATGAGTTCCCGCAGGAAGATGGCGAAGGACAGGGCGGTCCCGCCGGCGCCGGCCTGAAAGCTGAAGCCGTCCTGCACGATGCCGGCCTCGACGCAGAACTGTGCCGTCAACTCGGCAATCAGGAGCCGGTCGGGCGACTTGGTGATCTGCGTGGTCCCGGAGACGATCTTGCTCGCGTCGCCGATGGAATCCAGCACCACGACCTGATCCACGTAGTTGCCCTGGATCTGCCACGGCACACAGGGGAACGGCACCAGATTGTCCGTGACCACGATGACGTGCTCGGCGTACTGGCTGTCGGCCAGAGCAAACCCCAGCAGGCCGCAGCCGGTGGGACCGCGGTCGCCGGTGGCGTTGCCGAAGGGATCGGCCGTGGGAGCTGCGATCACCGCAATGTCGATGTGTACCTCACCGTCCTGGACGGCCTGGTAGCGCCCGCCGTGACTGCGCAGCACTCCCATGCCTCGCATTTCACCTTCACTGCAGTAATCGCCCAGCGGGCCGTTCATGGAGCCCTCGATGTGGTGCACGACCCCGGCTGCCAGGTGATCGATGATGACTGCATGGCAAGGGAACGCGGCGCTGGGGAACCAGCGCAGATCCTTCACCTTCAGCGCGGCGGCCGCATCGAACACAGTGTTGGCCACGAAGTCGCCGTTACGCAGGTGGTGGTGGGTGGAGATGGTCATGCCGTCCGCGAGGTCGGCATTCCTCAGGGCCGTCTGGATGTCGGCGACCACCTTGTGACCGTCGGCGGGGTAGTCGCTGCAGGTCGCGACGAGGGGCGCCGCTTTGCGGCCACGGGGACGATGCCGACCCACGCCCTGGAAGGGAACGGCTGCCTCCCCGTTGATCTCCGTGGGCACGAACCGTCCGGCTGCGTTCTCGACGAGCTTGGTCATCACGCACTCCCTTCGCTTGCAGCGGCCGTGTCCTCCCGCCAGTCGGCGGCCAGCTTGCCCGCCGCGACGGCGGACGCCACACTGCTGCGCGCCCGCTTGACCACGGGCGGATCGATCATCTTGCTGCCCACCGCAACCACCCCCAGCCCGCGCGCTTCGGCTTCTTCGAAGGCCAGCACGATCCGTTTGGCCTGCTCGATCTCCACCGCGCTGGGAGCGAACGCCTCGTGCACCACCGCGATCTGCCGCGGGTGGATGCAGCCCTTGCCCACAAAGCCGAGGGACCTGGCTTCCAGGACCGACGCCCGCAGCCCCGCCATGTCCATCACATCGCTGAAGACGGAGTCGATGGGTTCGACACCGGCCGCCCGTGCCCCGTTGACCACCTGCGAGCGGGCCCAGAACGATTCGTGGCCCTCCAGGGTGCGCTCGGCGCCGATGTCGGCCGTGTAATCCTCCAGCCCGATGGCCAGGGCGACCACCGTGTCGGCGGCCGCGGCGATCTCGAAGGCCCGCCAGGCACCCCTGGCCGACTCGATGATGGGCATGAGGAAGATCTCTTGGATCAGGCCGAGGTCGCGCTGGATGTCCTCGATCCGGTTCTGGATCCTGTCGACCTGCCGCGGGTGCTCCACCTTGGGGATGAGGATCAGGTGCACGTTGTGAGGTACTATCCAGTGCAGATCCTCGAGGCCGCTCTCGCCCTGGTTGATCCGCACCATGCGCTCCGACCCCTGAAAGTCGACCGCGCGCAGGGCGTTGCGAACCACGACCCGGGCGGCGTCCTTCTCGGCAGGCGCCACGGAATCTTCCAGATCCAGGATCACACCGTCCGGACCGTGCAGACCGGCGTTGACGAAGAACTTGGGCCCGTTGCCGGGCAAATAGAGCCGGCTGCGGCGTAGGCGATCATGATCGCTGCCGTAGTTGCAAGCCTCGCTCATGGGCAGCAGGTATTCTGCACTGCAGTTCGGATCGGCCCGGCGTACAGCCGCCTCCAGACGCGCGGCCAGTGCGAAGGGCAGGGCGCCCTGGTCCTCGACACTGACGGCGGCATTTTTCACGCCGAGGATTTCCAGGCCGTCGGTGACCAGGCTGCGGATGTCGTCCCCGTACAGCGTGTTCACCTTGCTCTGGACGTCGACGGCCAGACCGCCGGACTCGCGCATCTCGACAGCGATCCAGCAGTCGGACCGCACCCTGTCACCACGGCGGCCCGCTTCACCTCTCGACGGCATGGGGTTATCCTCTCTCCAAAGATGAACTTGCCTGCCAGCCGCAGAAAACGCCGTGGGACCCTCACGGACGAGGGACATGGTCGACGCATCACGTGACTGACCAACTGTCACCAGCTGCAATGATGGCGGGCTGACGGGATGATTTCAAGAGAGCAAAAAAACGACTCCCCCCACCAGCTGTCACCGGTGGGGGATAAAGTGGAGTCTCTTCCGTCTGTTTTATTTTTTCATATATCATCATAATGCTCAAATGATTTTATTTTGCAGTGGATTATACGTTTCCCCGCCATGTGGAAAAGAGTGACCGCCTCGCCCCGGCAGCTGTGGATAACCGGTGCATAACTGGACCTCGCCTGGGCCAGACAACGTCAGGCGAGGTCTGCCACAACACCCTTCAGCAGCTTCCAGATCTTCTGCACCGAGGGGATGCTGACCCGCTCGTCGGGTGAGTGGGCCCCCTCGATAGTGGGTCCGAAGGAGACGATGTCCAGATCGGGGTATTTCTCCGTGAGCAGTCCGCATTCCAGGCCGGCGTGGATCGCTTTCAGCTCGGCCTCGTGTCCGAAGCACTCGGCGTACTTGCGCCGGGCCACCGCCAGTAACGTCGACTTCATGTTGGGTTGCCAGCCCGGATAACCGGGCGGCTGCTCCACCTCGGCAGAGGCCAGACGACCGAGGGCGGCGTGCTGCAGGACGAGCCCATCCAGAGCGGACATGACCGACGAGCGACTGCAACAGACGATCCGAACCTTGGCGCCCGTGGTCTTGACCACGCCCAGGTTGGTGCTGGTCTCCACCAGACCCTCGATTTCACCGGACATGGCCGTCAGGCCGCTGGGGATGCTGGCGAGCAACTGCAGAGTGAGCTGACTGCTCTTGAGGCTGAAACTGCGCGGGGCCTTGACCGCCGTCACCTTGACCGCCAGAGAGTCGTCGATGCCGGTCAACTCGTCGGCCTTGATGCGCGCCACGGTAGACTCCACCAGCTTCTTGAACCGCCGACTCTTGTGTTTGGGCATGACGGCGACGGCCGTGGCCTCACGCGGAATGGCGTTGCGCATGCTGCCACCGTCAATGGTGACCAGGCGCAGGTCCATCTCCTCTGCGGCGACCAACAGAGCACGCGTGAGGATCTTGATGGCGTTGCCACGATTGCGGTGGATGTCCAGGCCGGAGTGCCCCCCCAGAAGACCCGTGATGCTGACCTTGCGGGCGGCGCTCTCCTTGGGAGCCCGAGCCTGATTGTTGGTCAGGGTCAGCTGGCTGTCCCGGCCGCCGGCGCAGCCGATGAAGATGGCGTCGTCCTCCTCGGAATCCAGGTTGATCATGCTGTGCGCGGTGAAGAAACCCTTCTCCACACCCGCGGCGCCGGTCAGCCCCCGCTCCTCGTCCACGGTCAACAGAACCTCTACAGGCCCGTGCACGGCCGATTCGTCCAGCGCCAGGGCCAACCCCATGGCCACGCCGATGGCGTTGTCGGCCCCGAGGGTCGTCCCGTCAGCCGTCACCCATTCCCCAGCGACGAGGAGCCGAATGGGGTCCTTTGCGAAATCGTGAACGGTGGCACTGTTCTTCTCGCACACCATGTCCATGTGACCCTGAATGAGCAGTGACGCCGCGCCCTCGTGTCCAGGACTGGCCGGGATACTAACAAGCATGTTGCCCACCGCGTCCCGCCTTGTTTCCAGGCCGTGTTGCGCCGCCCATTTCTCGAGCATGGTCATCACGGCGGCCTCGTTACCCGAGCCGCGGGGGATCTTGCTTATGGCGCCGAATATCTGCCAGACAGCCTGGGGCTGGAGGTCGTCGTAAGTGCTCATGGATTCTCCTCGGGTATCGATGTCATCACAGGTCGTGCCGAGCCGGGAGACAGGATATAACCCCTGTACGGGGGAAGTCAAATTAAGCTGACAAGTCACTGAAAACGAGCAGCCGCTCAGTTGCCGTAACGCAGCACGCCGCTCCACTCCGTCGCCACGTGGACGTCCTGGCCCGACGAGCCGTGCAGGTCGTAGAGGTTGGCACGGGTGCCGCTGTCCCAGGCCGACCAGCTCTCGCCGTCGAAGTGTAGGAACGACCTGTACTGCCCCACCGCGAACACGTCCGCCGCTGAGGCGCCCCACACGTCAAAGAGGTGGAAATCGAGGGTGTTCGTCCATTGGAAGCCAGGCTCGACAGGAGGCACGGAGGTGGGATCGGAGTCGCCGCAGCCCATCGCCAGGATGGCCAGTATGGCCAGGGCGAGCAGTAAGGAACCGAAGGAAACACGGATCCTACAGCGCATGCGGCCCTCCCGAGAAGATCCGAGAAAACGACTTGTGGTGACGGGATTGAGTGTACAACAAAGGTTCTATCAGTGTAATTACGCTTTACCTGGAGCTGCTGCTCGCACCGCTCTTTCAGTCCGTGAACGTCACCGCCAGCGGACTCTCAGCCGGGGACCAGTTGCCTCGCAGGGGGCGACCGCTGCCGACCGGCAGCAGCAGCCACGAGTACTTGCCGTAGTGGCCGAGGCGTGGTGCCAAGGACGGTAGCTGCGCAGCGTCACGGCAAACGACAAGCATGTCCGTCACCGCTGACAGGTCGGGGTTGGCCGCCGTAAAGACCAGGTTGTACTCCTGCAGGCTGTAGCGCTTGCCCTCCAGGAAGACGTACTGGCCGACCACGGTCAGCTCGGGCGGGGACCACTCCTTCAAGATCGTGGCGTCCGGGTTAAGGATGACGGCGCTGTGGCCGGCGCCTGGGGTTTCGCCCCGTGGTGCCTGGCCATCGGCGTGCAGGGCTGGATCCTCGTCTTCGGCGAAGGCGGCGGCAAACTGGCGGGTAGCCGCCAGTTCGGCCTCGCCGGCCGCAGGCAGAACGAACTGGAGTGACTCCTCCCCCAGAACCTGGCTGATGGTGGGTTCGATCTCCACCGGCGCCAGGCGGCGGAAAAGGTGGTAATCGGGATCGACGGCCAGAGCCGTGGCCCCGGGTACGGTCAGGTCGAATTCGTCCCGCACCTTGTCCAGGCGAACGATCCGTTCCACACGACCCGCGTCCGTGGTCACGGCGATGGGGATCTCCAGGTCGTAGATGGGCTCGTCCTGGCTCAGCTCCAGGTGGATCCGGTCGCCCTTGCGCCGCGCGCCGTCCAGCGCCAGCTCGGGTGCGCCCACGCGAGTCAGCCACTGCTCTTGCTGGACGGATAGGTCGCGGCCGGACTCCCGAGCGAAGGCCGTGAAGAAGTCACCCCAGCACGTCTGCTGGAACCGTTTCTCCGCATAGATGTCGCGCAACGCCGCCAGAAATGTTTCCCGGCCGATCATGCGGTCGATCATGTGCATGACCATCATGCTCTTGCCGTACCCCACGGCGCGGGTGGCGCCGCTGTGACGGCTCACGAACTCGGTCAAGGGGAAGTCGTTGCCTTCGCGCACGTAGGCGGCGTAATCCTTCAACAGGTTGCGCCGGTACTCCCGGGCGGCCTCGGGCGACTCCTGCTCCTTGTAGTGGTAGTCGGCGCAGTAGACGGTCAGCCCCTCGCACCAGTTTCCCTGCTCGGTGTCGACGAACACGGAGTTGCCCCACCAGTTGTGGCAGATCTCGTGCCCGAAGCTGGTGTAGGGGATGAACGGGAGGCGCAAAACGACCCCACCCAGCAGCGTATAGGACGGCATGCCGTAACCGGTGGGAAACCAGTTCTCCACCGTGGCGAACTTGCCGTAGGGGTACGGTCCCAGCATCTCCTCGTACATGGCCAGGTAGGCCCGGGTGCGCTCGAGATAGAGTGCACTGAGCTTCGGATCGTCATCCAGTAGGTAGGTGGCGATGGTCACGTCGCCGTAACTCTCTTCCGTGACACTGTAGCGGCCGGCCACCAAATTGAGGCCGTCGCTGGGGAAAGGGGCGTCCCAGACAGTGATCAGACGTCCGTCCGCCGTCTCCTGCAGGGTCCGGACCCCTTGGGTGACCGGCTCGATGCCCGCCGGCGTGTCGACGATCAGGTGGTGGGTGACCATGACCTCCTCTCCGAAGGTAGGCAACCAGCGTGCCGAAGCGGAGAGGTAGATACCCTCGTCCGAGATGGTGGCCTGGATCTCGCCGCCCACGTTCTCGCGGCCGAAGGTGACGTTCTGTACCGACTCGAAGAATTCACCGTGATAGGTGATCCGCCACTGCCGCCAGGCGGGGAACGGCTCGGCGTCCGGTGGTGGGGCTGCAGGGACGTAATGGGTGAAATCGGCCTGGGCTGTCGTGTCTTGATCCGAGGAGTAGATGATGATCGCGGAGCGGGTCTGCCCGTCCGCCGCTTCATAGATCTCCTCCAGATTCACCAGTTGCAAGCGGAAGTTCAGGGTGAAGGTGTCCAGCTGCGCCGGCACGCGCACGGTGTCCACGACCGAGATGGTGTGGGTTGTGTGTTCCAGGCTGATCCGCGCCCGGTGTGAGACCAGTGGCGGTGTGTCTTCACCGGTGAAGGAGGGAACCTCGCCGGAACGGGCTCGAGCCGCACCGGCTGCCCACGTGCAGGAAATGAATGCCAGAAACGACAGTGCAGTCAGCACGACCACGCCAGCTTTCCTCATCGCCTTCTCCTTGTGTTCCGTCAACCCTGAAATGACGGGTGCGGGCCCACGAGGTGGATCAGTCCACGATCACGGTCACGAGGGGCAAGTCTGTGAGGTACAGATGCCCGACCCTCTGCATGTCGCCCAACGTCAGCGCATCGTAGCCGGACAGCATCTCCATGTACCGTGCCGCGTTGCCGTCCAGTTCGGCCATGGCCAGGTAGTACGCCTGGCTCATGCTGGACAGCAACCGCATCATCCAGCGACCGACCTTGGCGCTGCGGATCTTGTCCAGCTCGTCCTGACTGATGGCAGCGGGGTCGAAGTCGGCGAGGAAAGCGGCCAGCGCCTGCTCCCCCTCGTCCAACCTCTCCCGTGGCGGGTTGAGCCAGGCGGTGAACGAGCCTACCCCCTCCTGCAGTGAGACCGACGCGCCCACACTGTAGGAGAGCCCGCGCGTCTCGCGCAGGTCCATGGCCATGCGGTTGGACAGGATGCCGGTAAGTACCTCCAGTGCTTTTTCGTCGGCCACTGCGACCTGCAGCAGCGCGCCCATGCGAATGGCGGCCATCTCGCCCCCCAGGCTGGCCGTGATACGTTCCACACTCTCGGTCATGTGAACGAGGGGGAGGTCGTGCGTCGGTTGGCCACGCCCGGGCAGCAACTCCTCCAGCTGGCTGGAGAGCTGGGCGTGTGCGTAGGGTGAGATTATGCTGAAGATCAGGTTCTGCGGGGCGAAAGCCCGGTGATAAATGGTGCGGGTGTCGTCATACGTCAGCTCCCCCAGCGTCTCCACGCTACCCTCGGCCGGACGCGCCAGCGGGTGCGCACCATAGAGGGCCTCGGCCAGCAGCCGATTGGCCAGACTGCGAGCGCTACCCTGCCTACGTTCCAGCAAGGAAATCTGCGCCTTCCGCTCGCGATTGAAATCAACCGCGGAGAAGCTGGCGTGCTGGGTCATGTCCGCCAGGAGCTCCAGAACCGCCGGACCGTTCTCGGCCGTGACTTCCACGCGGACGAAGCTGAAGCGTCCGTTGGTGTAGTAGTCGTCCATGGGAATGACTGGGTTGTCCACCAGCTTCACCACAGCGCCGAGGCGGCGCAGCTTGTGAGAGAGGCAGGTCTCGTCGCAACCGCCGATACCACTGGGCAGCAACCTGTGCACCAGGTTCAAGGCGCCAGGGTGTCCATTGTCCACCACGGCCCGGTGGCGCACGGTCAGGTGCACGGCCATCAGCGGTGAACTGGGATTCTGCTGGCTGACCAGGACAGCCCCGTTACGCAACTCGGTCCGCTCCACCGGTAAGACAGCAGTCTCTCTCGGTGGAACTTGCTGCATGAGTTCCTCACCGTCTGGTCTGTCGCCGGCGGCAGCCGCTTCCTGGTCGCCGTTAACACCCCCGGTCATCCCGGCTTTTTTCATGGCCTCCAGCATGGCGGGAGGAACCTGCATGCCCGGAGGCAATTCCATGCCCGCCATCGACCCCGCCGCGTCACCAGTGTCCTCACCCGGCTCGACGAGCACGGCCAAGCAGGGGGTGTCGATGAGATAAGTAGACAGGACACGGGCTACTTCCTCGGCATCCACTTCGCGCAAGCGATCTAGAAAGGTCACGAAGAAATCGGGTCCGCCCAGCACGATAGGCTCGGCGGTGTAGATGCCTGTCATACGCAACTGTTCACGTTGAAGCAGGGTCTCCGTCTCCTCCACGTTGACGACCTCGCTGACGTCCTCAGCGCCGATGCCAAACTCCAGGGCCGCGGCACACGCCTCCTGAACGAGGCGCCAGTAGCGATGGGGATCGGCGCCAGCCGGCAGGTCGAATTGCAGGATGAGCCGCGCGAACCCCTCTGCCTTTTCCCAGGCAACGGACAGTTCTGGACGCTCGTCGCTCTCGAACTCTTCCAGAGCCCGTGTGAGGATGCCGCTGCCGGGGGTATCCAGCAGACGGGTCATGACCAGGAAAGGGAAGAAGTCGGCCGAGCCGTACCCCGGCGCGTCGAAGGCCAGGGCCAGCACACGCTCCGACCCACCCCGGCGCACGAAACTGCGTGTGCGTTCCAGGAAGTAGGCCGTCTGCAGGTCGGGGCGCTCCAGTCTGCCTGGCGGAAGTGCACCGAAGTATTTCTCGAGCAGCGCCAGGGCCTCATCACGCTCGAAACGGCCCGCCAGGGTCAGCGTCATGTTGTTGGGAACGTAGAAGGACTTGTAAAATGTGTATACGTCATCTCGGTCCAGGTGCTCGATGGTGCTGCGCGTGCCCAGGGTTGGCAAGGCTAGGTTGCTACCCGCGTAAAACACCTCGCGCAGGATCGTCTCTGCGTAGTAACCCGGCATGTCACGGTTGCTCACCAGTTCGCCCAGGACAATACCCTTTTCCTTGGCGAACTTGTCCTCCGGGATGACCGAGTGGAACAACATCTGGGACTGGATTTCCAGACCTGTCTCGAGAGAACCGGCCGGTATGATCAGCATGTAATTGGTGAAGAAATCGGTGGTGTGGGCATTGTTGTAGGCACCGTGGCGATCAGCCAGATCGTATAGCTCTTCCTGACTGTACTTCTCGCTGCCGTTGAACAGCAAATGTTCCAGCATGTGGCTCATGCCGCTGGTGCGGAAATCCTCGTAGGCCGAGCCGACCTCGACCTGGGTGTAGATGCCGACCATGGGCTGGGCCGGGTTGCGCATGAGAATGACCCGCAACCCGTTTTCCAGGCTCAGGATTTCCACGTTATCCGGCAGGATGGGAAAGTGTGGCTCGAGTTGTCTCTGTAGATACCCGGCGCCCACCCAGCCACCTGCGGATTCGGGCTGCCCTGCCATGGTGTGAGGTACCAGGCAACCCAGGAACAGAACGAGCGCGAAAAAGCGCACCTGAATCAAATCGCGATCTTTCACTTTGGCTCATCTCCACTGTGTTGGGAACGAGTCGATGGGCTCTTTCAGGCGACTTCCTCGGCTCCAGCCACGATGCCGAGGAAATCGTCCGGCTTCAGACTGGCGCCGCCGATGAGTCCGCCGTCAACGTCCGGCAGCTGGAACAGTTCCCGCGCGTTGGATGGCTTGCAGCTGCCACCGTAGAGGATGCGTATGGCCTCGGCCAGATCCACGCCGGCCAGGTCGGCGACCGTCCTGCGGACCATGGCGTGGATCTCCTGGGCCATCTCCGGGGTGGCCGTCTCACCGGTGCCGATGGCCCAGACCGGCTCGTAGGCCAGGATGGTGTTGGCGGCGGTGAGCTGGGTCAGGTGGGGTAGGACGCTCTCGAGCTGGGCGCGTACCACTTTTTCGGCCCGGCCGGCCTTCCGCTCCTCGCTAACCTCGCCAAAGCAGAAAATGGCCGTCAATCCCGCTGTGTGAGCGAGATCGATCTTCCGGACGAATTCCTCGTCGCTCTCGTGCTGGTACGCGCGCCGCTCCGAGTGGGCGACGATCACGTGCGTGGCCCCTGCTTCGGCCAGCATGGCTGCCGACACTTCACCGGTGAAGGCTCCACTCGTCTCGGTCGCGCAGTTCTGGGCGCCGAGCAGCAGCGGCGAATCCTGGATTATTTCCGCCACTGCCGGGATGGACACGAAGGGCGGGCAAACCAGCACCTCGCCCTGTAGGTCGAATTTCCGCAGCCCATCCCGGACCTCGCGGCCCAGCTTCCGGGCCGCGGCCACTCCATTGTTCAGTTTCCAGTTGCCGGCCACCATGTACGACCGCATGGCTCCTCCTCCGTATCCGCTGGGAAAAATGGGCCGATCCACGTACGCCCCCCAACCCGGATTATTTATGAACAATCCGGGCTAGCGCAGTGAATATGTCACCAAATCGGTGGATTGTCTACCTGGAGGCGGATGAGAGCGTCAGTCAGCGCGGTCGCAAGGAGGGGGGAGGTGCCGGGGACAGTTCGGAATGGCCTTCGCCTGACACCCATCCAAAACCGGTTCCCATTCCCCGGCACCTGGGGAGGTCGTCGCTCACACACGTTTCAAAACCACGCAGGTGTGCTCTCCGGGATCGCGACGTCCTTGGCAGATATTTTGGAGGGTGACCCACACGAGACATCTCCTGGGGGGAATAAGACGCCGGCCATGCTTCACGTCACCCTCCAAACCCAAAACTCCTCGGCAGGAGTACTCTAACCGTGTCCATGTCGGACCGTGCTCAGTCGGCACTCGTCGACAATGACCTGGGAAGGATAATCAATGGTGAACGGCGTAGCCTGATGGGAACAGAATGGAAAGGTCCCGAGTAGGTAACGATCATAAAAACATGCCGGTTAACATTACGACACTCACAATGTGTCTCTTGCTCGAAATATCCCACGTAAACAAGGGTGGGTATTTACTCAAGCGATGCATCCGTCATGTTGCCGCACTTTGTAACAACAAGATTCATGCGCATGAAGA
>CBDURX010000026.1:0-11471 GCA_965369485.1 uncultured bacterium
CCCCGCTCCTGGGCCCGTTGTTCTATTTCGTGCTCAAGAACGGTCTCTCCTACGCCTTCTACTTGGCCATGAAGGACGACATGAACTGGCCGTTCAATTCCGAGACACCGCTGACCATGGAAACCTTGAAACTGGGGGCCGCCATCACTTTCTGAGGGAGATCTGTTCATGAAACGACTTGCCGCACTGCTCGCCTGCGTCATCCTGGCAGTCATGGGAACCGCCGCCTCGGCCCAGCAGCCGGACCAGAAGAGTTATCGCTTCCAGGTCAAGGGCGGGATGGTCGTCTCCACCATGAGCTCGGACAGCTTCGAAAACGCCCAGGCCGGCTTCGGTTGGACACTGGGCGCCGCCGCGACCATCCCCTTCAAAAACCCGGCCTTCGGCCTGGCCCCCGAGGTGAATTACGTCGACAAGAGGGCCTTTGCTCAGGTCAAGGACTACGAACCCGGCGAGCCGCCCCTGCTGTCCATCGACTTCACCTTCCGCAATCTCGAGGTACCCGTCTTGGTGTACTGGGCCCTCTCCCAGGCCCAGGATTTCCGCGTCTACCTCGCGGGGGGTCCCGTGGCCTCCTTCCTCCTGGACGCCAAGGCCGATTTCATCACCAGCAGCGACGAGCGGACAGAAGATGTGGACGGCCTGAAAACCACCAATTGGGGTTTCATGTTCGAGCTGGGTGTCCGTTCCAACTACATCCTTTTCGAGTTGGGCACCAACTTCGGTCTGTCGTCCATTGCTGAGGACGAACAGAGCGTCGATCCACGCATCGACACCTGGTACTTCCGGTTCGGCGTGGCGTTCTAGCGCGCACGCGGTCAGCGCAACGGCGGTCCGGCGGCGATCATCTGCCTGATTCCCTGGATCGCCCTCTCCTCGGCGGGTTCCTGGTCGGGCACGGCCTCGGCGCGATCCAGCAGTTGCGATGCCTTCTGCAGCTGCCCGAGGTTGTAGGTGACCAGGGCAAGATTGATGTATCCCTTCACATAGGTGGGAAAGTCCGCGATCAGTTGCTGCAGGGTTTCCTGCGCCCGCACCGGCTGGCCGTTCTCGGCGTAGAGGGAGGCCAGGTTGTTACGGTAGTGCACTGCTCCGGGCTGGACAGCCACCGCCTGAGCCATGGCCTCGATGGCCCCCTGCAGATCGCCCCGTTCGCGCTGGACCATGGCCAGGCCGAACCAGCCCCGCGGCCAGACCGGGTCCAGGGCGATGCAGCGCTGGAAGGCCACCGCCGCCTCGTCCAGCCGGCCCAGGCGGTGCAGGGTGCGGCCCAGCCGGTAGGGCATGATACCCTCGCCGGGGGCCAGCTTCTCGGCCTGCCGGAACGCCGCCAGGGCCTGCTCATCTTCCTGCAGCTTCGTGTGGAGGTCGCCCAGCTTCAGGTAGGTGACGGCATAATCGGGGTAGGCCGCGTCGGCCATGCCGATGGCCGCCAGGGCGGCCTCCTTCTCTCCATCTCGCACCAGTCTTCCCGCCCGGTTCATCTGGATCGCCCACTGCGCCTGGGCACGGTCGAAGGTGGCCCACTGCGGCAGAAACGCCACCACCAACACCAGCACCAACGCCAGCTGCCAGGCCCCCATGCGGAGCCGTGGACCCCACCACCGCCCGTCCGCTGCGCGCCGTGCCACACCCTGCCAAGCCGCAATCAGCACGGCCGCGGCCGCGATGGCCAACAGTGGAACGATGGGCTGCCGGTACCGCGACGTCATGAAGAAGGGCAGCATGCTGGCGAAGTACGTTCCCACGAACACACCCAGCACACGGCGCAACCTGCCCGGCAACATGATGAGCCCGGCCAGGCCCGCGGCCGCGATAAAGGTGAAGGGGACCCACAGCAGCCTCAGAGAGACGGTTTTCTGCCGCCAGTAGTCGAAGGAGGCGAGCTGGGGAATCTCGTACCCGTTCCAGAACCGGTAACTCTTCACCAGGTAAAGCCGGAGTGTCTCCCAGGGCCGGGCTGCGACCACCTGCAGAGCCCGCCGGGTGAAGATGTGCGAGACCTCCGAGCCCTTCAGATCGCGTCCGAACTCCCTCTCCAGGGTCAGCTCGCCGGAGGGATCGAACTGCACCACCATGTCCGGATCGAGGCGGCCGAAGATCCCCTGCAGGTCGGCCCTCTGGCCCAGGAAGAGGTTCATGCCGCCGTTGGTGGTCAGCAGTACCAGGTCACGGCCCACCACCAGGTTGCGCAGCGTGATGGGCAAGACGGCCGCCGCCGCCCCCAGCCACAGCAGTAGACCGAGCCACAGCAGGTGACCGAGCCGCGGCAACAGGCGGCGCGGCTGCCGGTGGCGCGGCGACGCGACCGTCGCCAGCAAGAACGGCAGGGTCACCAGGAGCAGCAGCGCGTTTCCCCGGGCCAGGGCGGCGACGCCCACCAGCAGGCCGAGGACGAAGACGCGGCCGGCAGTGAGCCGCTCCAGGCAGCGCACGCTCTGCAAAACGCTCAGCAGCAGAAGCGTGGTCAGGTGAGCGGACATCAACAGCAACCCCGCGTAGAAAACCGCCGGGCCGTAGAGGGCGAACAGGAGGGCGGCCAGAACAGCCACACCGGGGGTGGCCAGCCGACGTGCCAGCACGAACACCAGCCAGATGTTCATCACCGACAGCAACAACTGCAGGAGCTGGGGGGCGATGCTGTCGATCCCGAAGACGAGGTAGAGGAGAGCCAGCAGATGGGGATACAGAGGCCCCATCCAGTACGCCTCCCCCACACCCCAGTCGCCGTGGAGCAGGTCCGTGGCCCACAGTTTGTAGTGCAGGCAGTCCAGGAAAGGGATCCGGAACAGGTCCGTGTCCCGGATCTCCAGGACGTAGAGTACGCGCAGTGCCGTCGAGAACAGCAGGATCAGCCAGAGGAATCGCTGTGCGGTGCGATCGTTCACGGTCAGGCGGCCCAGAACAACCCGATGGCCAGGAGGATCGGTGTCGCGAGGTTCAGGACGACGTTCCGGCCCAGGAAGGGGATCAGTTCGGGGATGGAATCGGCGTGCCGCGCGGCTCCGCGGACGGTCGACACGGCTACGGGGATGGTCAGCAGCGTCAGGAGGCTCTGCCAGGGAAGCAGCCTCATCAGGAAGCCGGCAACGACCGCGACGTAAGCTCCCGCCAAAAACAGCGCGTAAACCCATACGCCTTGCCGGAGACCCAGAACGATCAGCAAGTGTCTGCGGCCGGCGGTGCGATCCGCCTCCACGTCGGGAAACTGGTTCAGGAGCAGCAGATCGTTCACCAGGAAGAACGGCACCAGCGATGCGACGAAAGCGGTCGCGTGATACGACCCGGTCAGGGCGTAATCCGTGCCCATCACCATGCAGGTGCCGAAGCCCAGGCCCGGGGCGACGAGGCAGAGCAAAGGGTTGCGGGTCATCAAGTTAGTGTAAGTGGCCACCACGAACAATCCCAGCAGCCCCACCGGCAAGAGGCCCAGCCCTCGCACGGTCAGGAAATAGACGCCGACGGCAGCCGCCACGGCCAGGGAGGTCAGACCGGTGGCCAACGCCACCCACGCCTGCTCCGGGTTCTGCGTCAGGGTCTTGCTGCCGCCGCTGAACGGTGTCTGCTTCGTCTCGAAATCCAGGCCCGTCTTGAAGTCGTGGTATTCGTTGAGGGCATTCACGCTGATGTGCGCGGCCAGGCCGCCCAGGAAGACCAGCGCCACCTGCAGGGGATCGAGCGTACCGGCAGCATACCTGGCCGCGGCCACGCCCACCACCACACAGGCTGGCGCCAGGACCAGGAACGGCAACCGCATGGGACCGAACAGGAGTGCCGCGCGCGACGTGTCAGACATGATACGTGCCTCCCCGAAGAGTAACGCAACGCCTAATCAGCCACCCAGGCAACGGCGACATCGTTCAAGAACGACCGCTGGCTGGATTACCTAATGCCAGATGGCGTAGCCCACCATGAAAGAGAAGGTGCGGTCCTTTACGTCGGCTCTGAATTCTTCCTTGTTGAGGTTGGTCAGGCCATGGTTGTACCGGACGTCCAGATTGAAGTTGTGGAACTGTACACCGCCGCCGAACACGATACCCCAATTGCTACCCTTCATCTTGTCGTCGATATCGACCCATTCTCCGTGGGTATCGGAGTGCTTCTCCGTGGCATTGAGGCGGATGCCGAAGGCAAACCCGGCGAAGAAGAATGGGTGGACCGAACCCTCCATGGGAATGTCCAGATTCAACATGACGGGAAAGTCCAGGAAGTCGTACTTGACCTCCCAGTCGGTGATGCCTTCGAACGTACCTTTCCTGAACCCTTTCTGAGAGTAGAGGGCTTCGAACTGTATGGTCAGGGACTCCAGGGGCAGCTTGGCGTAGCCCCCACCCACGAAACCGGTACGGGAAGAGGTGCCACCGCCCTGGACCTCCAGCTTTGAGGAGTTGAGACCGGCCTTCACGCCGATGGACGGCATGGGCACCACGCCCCGAACCGGTGTGGAGCTGAACATAATTATCGTTAAAACCGCCAGGATTCCCGCCACTCTCGTACTGTGCATCGTGTCGACCTCCTCCGTCTGCAATCCACGCCGAAGCTAAACGGGGCCGCTGTCCACTTCTGGCCGTCCCGCGATCAACACCCTCGCCCCTCCTGCATGACGGGTTCCGCAGACTGCCTGGCCAGCCCAGAAAATACAAGGGTTGCCGTCCTTCGGGAAAGCACTATCTATAAAAAGTGTTTATGATTTGTTAACCCGGATTATTGAATCGCTTCGCGATCCCGCTTGCGCGATGAAGCGAAACTATGTCACGTGGGAGTGGGTTCCCGAGGCACACCACACTATACACGACCCAGGGAAGCGCGATGACCAGACGCACACTCGCCGAGCTCCGGCGTGAGCTGGAGAGCAGGATCCTCGTCCTGGATGGTGCCATGGGGACCATGATCCAGTCCCATGACCTGTCCGAGGCCGAATTCCGCGGCGAGCGCTTTGCGGACCATCCCCGCGACCTGAAGGGGAACAACGACCTGCTGAGCCTGACCCGACCGGATGTGATCGGTGAGATTCACCGGAGTTACCTCGACGCCGGCGCCGACATCATCACCACCAACACCTTCCACGGCACCGCCATCAGCCAGGCCGACTACGGCATGGAGGAGTTCGTCTACGAGATGAACGTGGCCGCGGCCCGGCTGGCGCGAGAGGCTGCCGACGAGTTCACCGCCCGGGACCCGAGCAGACCCCGCTTCGTCACCGGAGGTCTGGGCCCCACCAGCAAGACCTGCTCCATCTCACCCGACGTGAACGACCCCGGCCACCGGAACGTGACCTTCGACGAGATGAAGGCGGCCTACAGGACCGAGGCCGAGGGGTTGATCGACGGCGGAGCCGACATCCTCGCCGTCGAGACCATCTTCGACACGCTGAACGGCAAGGCAGCCATCGGCGCCATCCTGGAGATCTTCGCCGAGAGGAAAATCGCGTTGCCCGTGTGGATCTCGGGCACCATCACCGATCTGAGCGGGCGGACCTTGACCGGCCAGACCACCGAGGCGTTCTGGAACTCCATCCAGCACGCCGAGCCGTTCATCGTGGGCCTGAACTGCGCCCTGGGCGCGGCGGCGTTGCGGCCCCACCTGCAGGAACTGGCCAGGATAGCCGATACACGAGTCGCGCTGTACCCCAACGCCGGCCTGCCCAACGAGCTGGGTGGTTACGACGAGACGCCGGATGAGATGGCGGAAATACTGGGCGAGTTCGCCTCCAGCGGATATCTGAACATCGTCGGCGGCTGTTGCGGCACCACCCCGGACCACATCCGGGCCATCGCCGCCACCGTAGAGGGCTTGCCGCCGCGCCGCGTGCCCGTGGTGGAGCCTCTGCTGCGCCTCAGCGGTCTAGAGCCGTTGAACGTGGGACCCGATTCCCTGTTCGTGAACATCGGCGAGCGCACCAACGTGGCCGGATCGACCCGGTTCGCCAGGCTGATCAAGGAAGAGTCCTACGAGGAAGCGCTGGAAGTCGCCCGCCAGCAGGTCAGGGGTGGCGCACAGGTCATCGACGTCAACATGGACGACGCCATGCTGGATGGCGAGCAGGCCATGACACTTTTCCTGAATCTCGTCGCCTCCGACCCGGAGATCTGCCGCGTGCCGGTGATGATCGACTCGTCCAAGTGGCCAGTTATCGAGGCCGGCCTGAAGTGCCTGCAAGGCAAGGGGATCGTCAACTCCATCAGCCTCAAGGACGGCGAGGAGGCCTTCAAGGAGAAAGCGAGTCTGATCCGGCGCTACGGCGCGGCCACCATCGTCATGGCCTTCGACGAGAAAGGCCAGGCCGATAGTTACACGCGCAAGGTGGAGATCTGCCGGCGGGCCTATCAGATCCTCACCGAGGAGGTGGGCTTTCCGCCTCAGGATATCATCTTCGATCCCAATGTCTTCGCCGTGGCCACGGGCATGGAGGAGCACAACGACTACGCCGTGGCCTACATCGAGGCCTGCCGCACCATCAAACAGAGTTTGCCGCTGGCCAAGATCAGCGGCGGTGTGAGTAACCTCTCCTTCTCCTTCCGCGGCAACAACACTATCCGCGAGGCCATGCACTCGGCCTTCCTGTACCACGCCATCGAGGCCGGCATGGACCTGGGTATCGTCAACGCGGGCCAGATAACCGTCTACGACGAGATCGAAACCGAGCTGCTGGAGAGGGTCGAGGATGTGATCCTCAACCGGCGCCCCGACGCTACCGATCGCCTGACCGAACTGGCCACCAGGACCGGCGACAAGAAGAAAAAGAGGACGGAAGACCTGGCCTGGCGACAGGAACCGGTGGCCGCGCGGCTATCCCACGCCCTCGTGCACGGTCTCGCCGATTACATCGAGCAGGACAGCCTCGAGGCGATGCAGGAATTTGGCTCGCCTCTGCTGGTGATCGAGGGACCGCTCATGGACGGCATGAACAATGTCGGCGACCTGTTCGGCTCAGGAAAAATGTTCCTGCCCCAGGTGATCCGCAGCGCCAGGGTCATGAAGAAAGCCGTGACCGTTCTGGAGCCGTACCTGGCTGCGGACCGGCAGGGAAACGTAAGCGTCAAGGGTCGGATCCTGCTGGCCACGGTCAAGGGCGATGTGCACGACATCGGCAAGAACATCGTGGGGGTCGTCCTCGGCTGCAACAACTACGAGATCATCGACCTGGGAGTCATGACATCGGCGGAGAAGATCATCCAGACTGCCCGGGAAAAGAACGTGGACATCATCGGTTTGAGCGGCTTGATCACGCCATCCCTGGAGGAAATGGTCCACGTGGCCAGCGAGATGCAACGGACAGGCCTGGAACTGCCGCTATTGATCGGCGGCGCCACCACCTCCCGGGTCCACACGGCGGTCAAGATCGATCCCGCCTACCAGCAAGCGGTGATTCACGTGCTGGACGCCTCGCGTGCGGTGGGGGTCGTGGGCCGGCTCATGAACCCGTCGGGGCGAGCTGCCCTGGCCACGGAGACTAAGGAGGCCTACGCCAAGGTCCGCAGCGACCGCGCAGAGCGCCAGACCACGGGCAAGATACTGTCGATCGCTGAGGCGCGGCGTAATCTCACCCCTATCGAGTGGCAAGATTACTCTCCGCCACGCCCCCGGTTCCTGGGCAGTCGGGTCTTCGCTGACTACCCCCTGGCCGAACTCGCGGACTACATCGACTGGACACCGTTCTTTGCCGCCTGGCGCATACCGGGCAAATACCCGCAGATCCTCGACTCGAACAAGTTCGGCGACGAGCCTCGCAGGCTTCACCGGGACGCCACCGCGCTGCTGGAGCGCATCGTTGCGGAAAAGCTGCTGCGGGCCCGCGCCGTCATCGGCCTCTTCCCCGCCAACAGTGTTGGCGACGACATCGAACTTTACCGGGACGAGAACCGCGACGAGGTTCTGACCGTCATCCACGGCCTGCGCCAGCAACGACAGCGAACCAGCGGCAAACCCAACAGTTGCCTCACCGACTTCGTGGCGCCCAAGGAGACCGGTCTCGCCGACTACGTGGGCGCCTTCGTGGTGACCGCCGGCGAGGGCGCGGCGGAACTGTCTCTTCAGTACGAGGCCGAGCAGGACGACTACAACAGCATCATGGTCAAGGCGCTGACCGATCGGCTGGCCGAGGCTTTCGCCGAGCGGATGCACACCCGCGTGCGCCGGGAGTTCTGGGGTTACGCTCCCGACGAGGAGCTTACCAACGTGGACCTGATCGCCGAGAAATACGCGGGTATCCGCCCGGCCCCCGGTTACCCGGCTTGCCCGGACCACACGGAGAAGGAGATTCTGTTCCGGTTGCTCGGCGCGCAGGAGAGCAGCGGCGTCACTCTGACGGAGAATTTCGCCATGTCTCCGGCGTCCTCGGTCAGCGGCTGGTACTTCTCTCACCCGGCCTCCAGTTACTTCGGCCTGGGCAAGATCGGGCGGGACCAGGTGGCCAATTATGCGCAGCGCAAGGGCATGACCGTGGCCGAAATCGAACGTTGGCTGGCGCCCAATCTGGGTTACGATCCCGGCTAACCCTGACGACGGGACCGTCGCCGTGACGCTGCGAAATTTCCGAACGAGGAGGCAGGACCCGGATGCACGTGACCGAACACCTGGACCGTAGCCAGAATACGCTGTTCAGCTACGAGATCATCCCGCCTACGCGGGGCAAGAGCGCCCAGGACATCTTGGATATAGTCGAGCAGATCTTGCCGTTCGATCCGCCCTTCATCGACGTGACGACCCACTCGGCCGAGGCCTATTACGAGGAGAACGGCGCCGGCACCATCCGGCGGCGGATCCGCAAGAAGCGGCCCGGCACCATCAGCATCTGCGGCGTCATCCAGAATCGATACAATATCGACACGGTGCCTCATCTGCTGTGCCGGGGGTTCACCCGCGAGGAGACCGAAGACGCCATGATCGAGCTGGCCTACCTCGGCATCCACAACGTGCTGGCCATACGCGGCGACGAGACCAATTACAAGAAGCAGGTCGGCAGCCACCGCAGTGTCAACCACTACGCCAACGAGCTCGTCACCCAGCTCAACGATCTGAAGCAGGGCAAGTACCTGGAAGACATCGCCAACTCCGAGCCCATCGGCATGTGCATCGGTGTGGGCTGTTATCCTGAGAAACACATCGAGTCCCCCAACCGCAAGAGGGACATCCAGTACCTCAAGGCGAAGGTCGCAGCCGGCGCGGATTACATCGTCACCCAGATGTTCTTCGACAACCGCGATTATTATCACTTCGTTGACGAATGTCGCGCGGCCGGCATAGATGTGCCCATCATCCCCGGTCTGAAGATCGTCGATCGTCTCAAGCAGCTCACCCTGCTGGCCAAAAACTTCCATGTCAGCCTGCCCGAGGAACTCGTGGACGAGGCCATGGAAAACCCCGATCACGTCAAGGAGATCGGGGTTAACTGGACTGCGAAACAGTGTGAGGAGCTGGTGAACAATTCCGCCCAGTGCATCCACTTCTACATCATGAGCGACGCGGGCACCGTGATCGACGTGATCAGGAGATTGGGGTGATAATACCGGACTCCTCAGTACCCGAGTGCTCGCAACTGCCGCTGCGCTTCAGGGGTAAGCTCTATCTCCTCACCCTGGGATGACCTGGCGAGGACCATTCCCAGATACGCTCCCCGCTGCATTTTCTCCTCGAGGCGCCGGCGCAACCGGTCCACGAGGTCGGGGCGATCCTGCCGCAGGTTCCGGCGCTCGCCCGGGTCTTGCCGTAGATCATACAGGCCAATCACGGAATCGACCCGCGCCGGACGGAAACTGTTCCCGATACCGGTGGTGTCGGGCTGGACGACGAGGGACCACCAGCGGTCCTCCGCCCAGGCCACCAGGGCGGCAGGCTCCAGTTTGTAGGACTTCCACAGCCCGTCCACGAGGAAATCCCGCTTGGGCCAGACGGCGCCGGGATCCTCCCAGAGGGGCCGCAGGGAGCGGCCCTGGCACAGTTCGGTCTGGGCCAGCCCCGCTAGATCGAGAATGGTCGGCAACAGATCCATCAAGCTGACCGGTTCGCCCACCACTGCTCCTGCCGGCAAGCGGTCCGGCCACACGAGCAGAAGCGGCACCTCCCGGACCTCGCCGTAAGGCGAGTCGTGGTAGTAGCCGCCATGCTCACCGATCTCCTCACCGTGGTCGGCGGTGATGATGACCAGAGCATCCCGCAAGTGGCCGGTTTCCCGCAAGGCTTCGAGGGTCCGGCGCAGGCGGTGTTCATCCCAGGTCCGCAGACAGGCGTCGTACCCACGGCGCAGCGTGTCCCGGTCGTACCCGGACATGTTCCACTGGTAGAGTTCCTCGAAATCCCCCCCGGGGCCATGGACGGCCGTGAGGTTACGCTCCGGATAATCCGCCGGCAAACCGAACTGAGCCCGATGTGCGGGATTGGGTGTCCAGTAGGGGAACGGATGGTTCGAAGGACGGCTGTGCACGTCCATGAAGTGCAGGAACAGGAAATATGGAGCGGCATTACCACCCTGGGCGTTCAAGGGTATGTGTTCGCGAGCCCAGTCGGCGATCCAGTCGGCCGTTTCCCTGTCGAGATTGGAAACCACCTCGTAAGAGAAAAAGCGATACTCGTCGAATCCGCGGTCGAATCCGTACAGTTCACCGAGCCAGTGGTTGGAAGTGGGGAATCCCCCCGTGATGTAACCCTGGGCGTGTAGGATCTCCGGCAGAGTGGGGATGGACCTACTCAGTGCGTTGTTCTGACCCACGCGGTGCACGCCGGGAGCGAGACCCGTCAGCATGGACATGTGAGAGGTCAGGGTCCAGCCCTGAGGAGCCAGACAGTGCTCGAACAGCACTCCCTGAGCAGCCAAGGAGTCGAAAGCCACCGTCGTCGCTTCGCCGTAACCGTAGGCCGGCATGTGTTGCGCCGAAAGCGCATCGCAAGAGATGAGTATGATCCGCTTTAGGACCACGAGTTCGGTCTTATCCCCGCCTTTCCCGCAACCGGTCGCACCCGGCCCGCTCAACACCAGAAAAGCCAGAATGAAGAAAGCGAGACGGTGTGATATGGAGTGGCGGTGGTTCACTTCTCTGCTCTGTCGAGCACGCGCCGGACGATCCGGGCAAGTTCCTGAATCGCTATGGGTTTGGTGAGAATTGCGTCGACGACCAACTCCTCTGCCTTCTTGGCCGATACCTGGGGGGAGTAGCCCGAACAGAGGATGACGGGAATACCAGGTGCGAACTCGCGTGTGGCCCGGACCAGCTCGTAGCCCGTCAGTTCCGGCATGGTCAGATCGGTGATCACCAGGTCGAAACTTTGCGTGTGGGACCGGATCAGCGCCAAGGCCTCGACGCCATTGTCCACCGCCGTCACGTTGTAACCGAGACGCTCCAGTTTCTGCCGACCCAGCTCCATCAAGGTCCGTTCATCGTCCACGAAGAGAATACGCTCCTCTCCTGTGGGAAGATCGGCGATCTCCTGGTCATCCACATCGGCCTTTCCCTGGAGCATCGGCAGGAAGACCG
>CBDURX010000027.1:0-11312 GCA_965369485.1 uncultured bacterium
TCTTTGCCCTCCGGACCGCGGGAATCCTGGGTGCCGCTGGTTGCCGTCTCAGGTTAGGTTGTGGCTTCGGGTTAAATATGTAACATGTGTCACGCTAATGCAACACCCCTGTATCAACAGTGTCTCATAATCATAACGCTTATCCTCCAGGTTGGCGGTTTGACAGTTTGGCAAATCGACATAATCGACAATATAACAGCGTAATACATGCGTGTCACCTATATGGCACACTCTGTGCCTAGTGTCCCGTAACCCTAACCCCGTAATGCGTGGAAAACCGAGGAAGAACCATGGCCATCGAGTGCTCTTACTACCTGGAAAAGGTCAATACCAGCGAGCTGCCGCGTCGCTTCCTGGAGGCGTTCGCCGCCATCCTGTCCCACTCCAACTACGTCCCCGTGCTGGACGCGGCCGCGCGCATGAAGGCCCGCTGCAGCCGTTGCGCCGTCACCTGTCCGGTCTATCAGGCCAGCGAGGACCAGCGGGACATTCCCTGCCACCGGTCCGAGCTGCTGCTGAAGATCTACCGCCGCTACTTCACCCTCAGCGGAAACCTGAAGGCGCGTCTGGGCGGCGGCTTCGTCCTGACCGAGGAGTACATCAACCTGTTGGCGGAGGAGTACTACCGCTGCACCGCCTGCCGGCGCTGCAAGATGGATTGCCCCATGGGTGTGGACCACGGCATGATCACCCACCTGGGTCGCTGGATCCTGGCCGAGGTGGACATCATTCCGAAGGCGCTGGTCGTGGCCACCCGCGAGCAGCTGGAGGGCAAGACCCACAACACCTCGGCCATCCCTGCCGCCGCCATGCGCGACACCTGCGAGTTCCTCGAAGAGGATTGCGTCGACCTGCACGGTCTGAAGATCGAGTTCCCCATCGACGTGGAAGGCGCCGAGTACGTCTTCTTCCCCGCCGTGAGCGACTACCTCATGGAGCCCGACACCCTGATGGGCAATGCGGCGGTGATGATGGCCACCGGCGGATCGTGGACCATCGGCACGGGGTTCTTCGACGGTATCAACTACGGCCTGTTCTACAGCGATCGCATGCTGGACCGCATCGTCTCGTCCGAGGCAAACGAGGTCAAGCGTCTGAAGGCCAAGAAGATTCTCATCGGCGAGTGCGGTCACGCGTCGCGCTCGGCCAAGTTCTTCGTGAAGACATTCTGCGGCGGCGAGGAAGCGCCGCCGGTGGTGAACTGCATGGAGTATGCCTACGACCAGTGGCAGGCCGGCAAGCTGAAACTCAAGCGGGGCGCCATCAAGGAGAGGGTCACCTACCACGACCCCTGCAACATCGCTCGCAGCGGCTGGATCACCGAGCAACCGCGCGAGCTGCTGAAACACATCTGCGTCGACTTCGTGGACATGACTCCCAACCGCACCGAGAACTACTGCTGCGGCGGAGGCGGCGGGACCGTCTCCATCGACGAGATCCGCAAGTTCCGGACCCTGATCGGGGGCAAGACCAAGGCGGAACAGATCCGCCGGACCGGCGCGAAGATCTGCGTGTCGCCCTGCGCCAACTGCAAGAAGCAACTGGCCGAGGTGTGCGAGGACAACGGCCTGGACGTGCGCGTCTGCGGCCTGCACGACCTGCTGTTGCTGGCCCTCGAGGCGCCGGATTACATGATCATCGAGAAGAACAGTGCCGAAGGCGAGGACGAGACATCGGCCGCATCGCCGGCCGAGACCGGCACGGAGGAAACGTGATGGACACCTGGATCGCTCTGGCGCGAGGTCCCCTGTTCAGGATTTCCCTGGCCATCTGCCTGCTGGGGCTGGCTTACCGCTTCGGGAGCAGTCTGTGGCAGATCTACACGGCCTACAACCGGGCCGGCGACAAGATGCTGCCCCGCATGGCCATCTTCAAGGCCACCCTGCAGTGGCTGCTGCCGACACGCATGTTGAGAATGCGTCCACTGTACGGCCTGGCCTCGATGGCCTTCCACCTGGGCATCATCCTGGTGCCGCTGTTCTTCGTGGGGCACGTGTCCCTGTGGCAGAGCAGCCTGCCGCTGGCCTGGCCCACTCTGAGTCCTGCGGTCAGCGACGTGCTCTCGCTGGTGGCCATGGCGGGCCTCGGCGCGATCCTGCTGAGCCGGCTGCTGATCACCGCGAGTCGCGACTTGACCAGCCGCGAGGACATCTGGATCCTGCTCGTCCTGCTCGTCTTGACCGCGAGCGGCTACTGGGCGTTCCACCCCTCTTCTTCGCCCCTGAATCCCCGCGGCATGCTGTTGGTGCACATGCTGGTGGGTAACCTGGCGTTGATCCTGACCCCGTTGACCAAGATCGTGCACTGCGTCCTCAGCCCGCTGACCCAGCTGTCGAGCGAGGTCGGCTGGCACTTCCCCGCCGAGAGCGGCCGCCACGTGGCGATCGCCCTGGCCAAGGAGAACGAGCCGATATGAGTTCCGCCCACCAGAATACCGGCGGCGCAGGTTCCTCCGACGCGAGATCCTTCGCCATCCTCACCGACGTCACCAAGTGCATCGGTTGCGAGGAGTGCGTCGTCGCCTGCAAGAAGCTCAACCAGACCGGCGACCAGGATGCCCCCTGGCAATGGCAAGGCAAGGCCACCGATCTGTCATCCACCCGGTGGACCACCATCCAATCCACCCGTGAAGGACGCTACGTGCGCGTCCACTGCCGCCACTGCTTGGATCCCGGTTGCGTGGCGGCCTGCCCCGTGGGCGCGTTGCAGATCACGGCCGAGGGGGCGGTATCCTACAACGCGACCATCTGCATGGGATGCCGGTATTGCCTGATGGCCTGCCCCTTCCGCATGACCCGCTACGAGTGGGAGTCACCACTGCCCAGGGTACGCAAGTGCATCCTCTGCTACGAGAACCTCAAGGCCGGCAGCCTGGATCAGCCCGCCTGCACGGAAATTTGCCCCACCGGCGCCACCATCTTCGGCGGGCGGGACGCCATGCTGGCCGAGGCCAGGCGGAGGATCCTGGCCGAGCCCGGCAAGTACATCAACCACATCTGGGGTGAGCACGAGGTGGGCGGCACCTCGGTGCTCTACGTCTCCGATGTGGATCTCGTAACCGCCGGCTGGCCCGCCAGCCTGGGTAACGACGCGGTGCCGGACCTGGCCGTCAAGGTGCTCGAGACGGTGCCCATGACGTTCCTGACCGTGGGCGCTGCCATGGCCGGCATCCACTGGGTCGTCAAGCGCCGCCAGAAGCTGGCCGCGGAGGCCGCGGCATCTGTGCAGGAAACGGATTCACAGGACGTGGACATCGCCACCCCGAGCGACAGCGAGGATAAGTCTTGAACACCGCCACCAACCTCCGTTTGATCGTGACCAAGGCCATACTCTGGTTCCTGGTGGGTATCGCCACCGTGGTGGGTGTCGTACGCTTCGCGCGCGGCCTCGGCGCCACGACGGCCCTGACGGACACGACTCCCTGGGGCCTGTGGATCGGCTTCGACGTGATGGCCGGTGTGGCCCTGGCCGCCGGCGGCTTCATGATCGCGGCCACCGTCTACATCTTCGGTCGGGAGAAATACCACCATATCATCCGGCCTGCGGTTTTGACGGCCTTCCTGGGTTACCTCGCCGTGATCATCGGGTTGATGTTCGACCTGGGCCGGCCGTGGAACATTTGGCGGCCGTTGTTCTACTGGAACCCGCACTCGCCGCTGTTCGAAGTGGCCATGTGCGTCATGTTCTACACGGCGGTGCTGGCCCTGGAGTTCGCCCCTGTAGCCCTGGTGGGGTTTCCCTGGGCCCGGCCCATCGTGCGCTTCCTGCGCAAGTTCACCCTGCCCATCGTGATCGTCGGCATCAGCCTTTCCACCCTGCACCAGTCTTCCCTCGGCACCCTGTTCCTGCTGTCCGAGGCAAGGATGCACCCCTTGTGGTACGCCCCCATCCTGCCACCTCTGTTCCTGATCTCGGCCATGGGACTGGGTCTGGGCATGGTCAGCCTGGAGAGTCTCATCAGCTCCTGGTTATACAAACGCAAGCCGGAATGGGGCGAGCTGAGGGGCTTGACCCGCGCCGCAGCCGTGGTGCTGAGCATCTACCTCGTCATGAGGCTGGGTGACCTGGTGATCCGGGGGCAGATCGGCTATGCCTTCGACGGCTCCTGGTTCGCGACCCTGTTCTGGATCGAGCTGACGATGAGCGCCATCGTGCCCATCCTGCTGTTCAGCCTGCCCCGGCTGCATGGCAAGCACTGGGCCATCACCTGGGGCGTCTTCCTGACGGTGGCGGGCTTCATCCTGCACCGCGCCGACGTGGGCGGCATCTCACACATCGCCGTGACGGGTGAGGCTTACGTGCCCGCGCTGAGCGAGCTGTCCATCAGTCTCGGCGTGGTTTCCATCCTCGGTCTGATCTTCCTCTTCTTCGTCGAGCACCTCCAGGTGTGGGAAGAGAAACCCCAGACACCCGATCATCTCACGCCGCCGGCCTACGATGCGCTGACCTCGTTGTACATCCGCTCGCCGTGGTTCGGCGGCGGCCAGCGGGCGACCCTGGCCTGGATCGTCGGTGCGGTGGTGGGCATCGCCATCATGGAAGCCCAGCTGGCCTCACGCAGCGACAGCGTAGCTCAACCGGTCCATTCGCCGCGGAACGTCCAGGTGTACCGCACTCCCTGCGAAGACGGGCGGGGACACATCTTCGAGCTGGCGTCGGCCGGGGGCGAATCTCTCCTCACCGCCGATCAAGTTCACAACGCGTTGCTGATCGACAGCGGAGGCGCGGGACGGTTCGTCCTGTTCGAGCACGACGCCCACCAGGAGCGTCTGGGCGGCAAGAGTTCCTGCGGACTGTGCCACCACCGCAACGTGACCTTGGACATCGCAACCTCCTGCGCGCGTTGTCACAGCGACATGTACCGGGTCACGGACATCTTCGACCACGCTCAGCACGTGGCTGCTTACGGCGAGAAGCAGGCGTGCGTCGTCTGCCACACCGAACCAGCCGCGGCGAAGGACCGCTTGCAGAGCAAGTCCTGCGACAGCTGCCACCAACCCGTACCGCAGACGGTGACTCTCGTGCGCAGCACTGCGGACCGCGCGCCGGGCATGGCTCCTGGTTACAGCAGTGCCATGCACGGACTCTGCATTACCTGTCACAAGAAACACGAGGCCGAGATGCAGATGGCCAAGACGCAGTTGACCGAGCCTCAGGTGGCCGAGCCTCATCTGAGCCGCTGCGCCAACTGCCACCGTGGCACCTTCGCCGACGAGATCGAGCTGCGGAAACGCGCCAGCTGGCCGGTGGCATCGGCTGCCATCGAGACCGCTGTCGCGATACCGTGAGCACGGAAGCCTAATGGAAGCCTAGAGGAAGCCAAGAGGACGCATGCCATGAGCCGGGACGCCAACAGCAACGACGACGGCAACAAACCACCCCTGGTGGCTATTGTGGACGATGAGGAAGACATCACCACATTCCTGGGCCTGGCTCTGGAGGACGTCGGTTACGAGGTTGTCACCATCAACGAGTCGGCCGAGGCGTTGGCGACCCTGCGCAAGCGGCCGCCCGATCTGATCTGTCTGGATCTGCTGATGCCGCACCGCACGGGGGCGTCCCTCTACGTGGAGATCACGGCGGACAGTCAGCTGGCCACGGTCCCGGTCCTGATCCTCAGCGGCTTGAACGCCCGCGAACTGTTGCACGATATCTTGCAGGGAGAGGGTGCAGAGGCGTCTCCTGACGGCTATCTGGAGAAGCCGATCGAGGCGGAGCCGTTCCTGGCCAAGGTGCGCGAACTCCTGGCGCGGAACGACCGGACTCCGGAGAGGGCACAACCGTGAAAACCAGCGCCTGGCACAGCTCCCATTGCGAATTGCTCCTCCAGGAGATGCCGTGCGGGGTTATGGTCATGGACCGCAACATGCGCATCGTCGACCACAACCGCGCCTTCGCCGAGGTTTACGGCGAAAGCGTCGGCAAGATGTGCTTCCATGTATACAAGGACCGGGGTACTCCCTGCCCGGAGTGTGTCGCCCGCGAGACCTTCGCCGACGGCCAGCGGCGTGTCCTGGAAGAGAGCGGCACCGACCGCAAGGGACAGACCATCTACTACCTGGCTCAGCTGACCCCTTTATGCGACGCGGACGGCGAGGTGACCCACGTGGCCGCCATCACTACCGACATGACCGCCACCAAGCGTCTGCAACGCGAGTACCAGACCCTCTTCGAGAAAGTGCCGTGCTACGTCACCGTCCTGAACCGCGACCGGCGGGTGGTCAAGGCCAACGAGATGTTCCGGCGCACCTTCGGCGAACCACGGGGCGAGCACTGTTACAAGCTGTTCAAGCAGCGTCGTTCCGAGTGCGAGGACTGCCCCGCAGCCAAGACCTTCGACGATGGCGAATCGCACACGTCACGTCACGTGGGCAAGTCCCAGGACGGCACGCCGACCCACTACGTGGTCTCCACGGCGCCCCTGCTACGGGGTGACGGCAAGATCACCCACGTCATCGAGATGTGCCTGGACGTGACCGAGAACCAGGCCCTCGAGGCCGAGCTGTTGCATGCCAACATGCTGCGCGAGGCGCTGGTGGACAGTTCCCTGGACAGCATCGTGGTCCTGGACGAGAAAAAACGCATCGTGCTGATGAACGACGCCGCGCACCGACTCTGGGGCATCGCCCCCGACAACGCCATCGGACGCCGAGTACCACCCAAGATGATCCCGACCCCTCTGAGCCGCCTGCTCAAGGGTGAAGAAGACTCCGTCCTTATCCACGAGACCCGGATCAGCAACACGGACGGCGAAGAGATCCCGGTGCGGCTGGCCGGCATGACCCTGCGCGAGAACGGCCAGGTCCTCGGCGTGGCGGTCTTCGTGCAGGACCTGCGCGAGATAAAACAACTGGAAAAGGAGAAACTGGTTGCGGAGCGACTGGCGGCGGTGGGTCAGACCGTGGCCTCCCTGTCCCACGGCATCAAGAACATCATGACCGGTCTGGAAGGCGGCATGTACGTGACCTCCACCGGCTTGAAGAAGGGCGATCACAAGCGGATCCAGCGCGGCTGGGGCATGTTGGAGCGCAACATGCATCGCATCTCGACCCTGGCCCGGGACCTGCTATCATTCTCACGCGGCGACGCTCCGAAGCCCAAACTGGTCGACCCCGCCGGTATCGTGCGGGAGGTGGCGGCCCTGTACGAGAACCTCGCCGCCCAGAACGAGGTGACCCTGAAGGTCGACATACAGGAAGGCATCGTCCCCGCCTCCTTCGACGCCGGTGGTCTACACGACTGTCTGACGAACCTGCTCTCCAACGCGTTCGACGCCTGCCTGCTCGTGCAGGAGGGAGAGCGCAAGATCACCATGCGACTGCTCGAAGAGGCCTCCGTACTGGCCTTCGAGGTCGCGGACAGCGGCTGTGGCATGGACAACGAGGTCAAGAAGAAGGCGTTCACCAGTTTCTTCACCACCAAGGGTAGCGGCGGCACTGGGCTGGGTCTCTTGACGACGCGCAAGATCGTCCAGCAGCACGGTGGTGAGATTTCGTTCAACTCGGCTCCCGACCACGGCACCACCTTTCGCCTCAGCTTCCCGCGGAAGCGGCTGCCGGAACCGGAACCCGGCTCGGACTGAACCCATCGTGAAGGGGAGATGACATGCGCAGACCCGAAGACGTCCGCGTGCTCGTCGTGGACGATGAAGATGACATCAGGGATTTCCTGGCTTCCGTCCTGGAAGACGCCGGCATGGACGTGGTCACCGCCGCCGACGGCAACGAAGCCATGGCCATAATCCAGAAGCAGCCGCCGGACCTCGTCTCCCTGGACCTGGTGATGCCCGGCAAGTCCGGCATCCGCCTGATTCACGAGATGCGCCGCGACCCCCAGCTGTCCAAGATCCCCGTGGTCATCGTCACGGGCCACGCCCGGGACACCGCCATCAAGCGCGATCTGGACCAGGTTCTGGCCGAGAGCACCATGAGCGGGCCCGCCTCCTTCCTCGAGAAGCCGGTCACCCCCAAAGGATACCTGGAGAACATCTGCCGGATCCTGGACGTGGAATCACCCGGGATCGAGACCGGGTTCGACGCGGCCGATGCGCTGCGCCAGGAGGCCGAGGAATTGCTGGCCACGGCGGACCCGGCCACCCTCGAGGCGATCCTGGCCAAGCTGAAGGCCGAAAAGGAAGACCGGCAAGGAAGCTAGCCCGCATTCGAGCTGCTGCCCAAACGCCGCCTGGAAATGGTCTGACAGTGGGAAATCAAGCGCTGGCCGAGAAGTAAGCGCGCAACTCCTGACTGGTCATGGTATTCAGGATGGTCCGGCAGCAGATGCCGGCGTTCCGGACCAGCTCGACCCCGTGCCGGTAGTCCACCAGCCGGGCGGCCCGGTGCGCGTTGGGATTGATGGAGAGTAATACGCCCAGCTCCTGGGCGCGATGGCAGAAATCCCAGTCCAGATCCAGCGAGTGGGGATTGGCGTCGATCTCCACGGCAGTCTTGGCGGCGGCCGCTGCCTGCAGCACTGCCTCCATGTCCAAGGGCACTGGTGGCTGGCGCAGCATGTAGTCGCCCAGAGGCTTGCTGATGATCCTGGTCATGGGGTTCTGGATGATCTTTATGGCTCGGGCAGTCAATTTCTTCGCATCTATCTCGCAACTGCCGTCGAGGGAAACGATCACGTAGTCGAAGGAGGACAACGTCTCGTCGTTCAGAGGCAGTGAGCCGTCCTTACACACATCCACCTCGACACCCTGCAAGATGTCGAAGCCGGGGTAACTCTCCTTCAGATCCTCGATCTCGTCCCGCTGCCGACGCACCCCATCCCCGTCCAGCCCGTTCTGGCTCGTCGAGCAGCGGAAATGGTCACTGACGCCCAGATACTCCAGGCCGATATCGTGGGCGGTGGCCACCATGGCACTGAGGGAGTGGGCTCCGTCATCGCCCCGGGTGTGGGTGTGCAGGACACCTTTGACATCACACTGCCGGATGAGATCGAGCTGTGTGGATTGGGAGGAGAAAGAACATGCGCTGGATTGCTCGGCGTCCCGAGGGGAAGCGCTGGTGTCGTCCAAGAAAGCCAAGACTGGGCCCTCGAGAGGAATGAGTCTGGAAGTGGCTGGCGAACACTAACCCGGATGTCCGGGCTAAGGTCACGTTAATTTCAGTTCCCAGGGTTCGCAACCCGTTGCCTCGAATTGATCAGCTATCTGCTTCTGCTACAATGTCGGCGGCACTACCGAGAAGGTCCCTGTAAGCCTTCGGTACCAGGTCCTCGTCCCTTATCTCCAATTTCTTCAACAAATCAGCGATGATGGCTTTCGCCTCCTCTGCGGTCTGCCCTTCGCGCAACACTACCTCCAGTTCCAGGAAGGCGCCGAGTCGCGCGACCTCGTCGCAATGGATCCTGGTCTGCCCGCAGCGGTACAGCCGGCGTGTCTTGTTCACCGTGCCGATGGTGTCCAGCGTGGCGGACAGCACCATGCGCAGTGTCTCGGGGTCACGTGTGGTGTAGATACTATAGTGCGAGCTTTTCGGACCTCGCTTGTCCTCGCGCTCGTAGCAGATCAGCTCGCCGCGATCAGGAGCGAGGAGGCGCAACTTCAACCGCCCTCTCTGTGTGCGATAGAAAATGTCCTCCTGTCTGAACACCACGGCGGGGCCGTCGGCCAGCTCCTCGGCCAGAACAAATTGCCGCGCTGCGTCGCGGGCTCTCGCCTTGATCTCGATGTTGGTGGGCATGGTAACGCCTCGCTGTGGTCAGCTGGTGTGTGCCAGTTTCATCTCGAGCTCGAGCTCGTCGCGAATGGGGACGCCGTTGTGCGCGACCAACGGGATCTCTGGTTTCGAGCGCCGTGCCGACGCCCTGACACTCGTCCAAGCTGTTCAGGGTGACGATTCCGCAATGGTGACTGTCCTGGCGGTAGGTGATCAGGCCCAGACGCTTATCACCGTGCTCGCCCTGCCGACCACCTTTGCGCACCGCCATGAAGCCCGGCAGGACCGAGGCATCGTGTAGCCGGCCACGGCTGACCACGAGGTGCGAACCCCAGTGTTCGCCCAGCAGAGTGACGATCCAGGGACGGTCCTCATTCATGGAGAGTTCGCACGTCGAAGGACATGACGGCTACCTCGAATCAGCAGCGGGCCCCGGAAGCGTTCCGGGAAACGGGGTGGTGAGCCCGAAGAAGCTGTCCAACCACGGATTGAGCGGACACAATTTCGAAGCCACAACACAAGGTATAAGGGGGCGGCTCCGGTCCTGAAACCGTAAACCACCCCCTTGTCAGCCGTCCATCGAAACCAGGGAACTTCAGAAGGCCCGCAGAACCTCAGAAGGCACCCCAGGTTTGCTTACCGGGAATGTAGTAACTTGGGCAGATGAACCGCAACATTTTGGCGATTACGCGGGCTTTTTGCAGCTTTTCGCCGCTTTCGGCGGACATTTTCTCCAGTTCTTCGTCGAAAAGCTCGGAAAAATAAGCCTGAGCCGCCTCATCACGGTGAGATTCGCTCTCGAACTGCGAGCGAATACCCCTCAACTCCCCTTGATCCAGCCAATAACCGCCACAATTCGGGCACTCATCCACCTCAACTGCCATCTTGGCCGAGAAGAAGTGCCGCATCATGACGACGTCCTCGCAGCGAGGACAGTTTCGCTTCTTGTTGTGGTCGACGACACAGTTCTCGTCCTTCGCCACGTCCAGCAGGCCCTCCCCCGCTGCCTCGTAAGGCTCATCGAACCCCTGTAATTCGAACCAGTCGAACCAGACTCCGCCGCAGCCGCCTTCGCAGACGTCCACGGTTACCTCGCCGAAGGTCTTATCCGTCAACGTATTCCCACACGCCGGACACTTCACAGTCTTGCCTCCTTACTCGGATACGGTTGGTTTCCCGTACTATCGACCGCACCCGGGCAGAAGTTAGCAGCAACTTGTGAAGAGGGTTCTTGTGGGGTTGACTCGTTGATATTTCAGATAGTAATGACCTTCTCCGCCTGCCATTGGGCCGCAATGATGTCCTGCATGGAACCCACTTCCCCTACTCGCACCTCGTGGGCAACGTCGTAGAAGTTCACGCAACTGCCGCAGACGATGAGTCGAACTCCCTTGTCCCGCAATGCCTGCAACTCCTCCAGGACCGGCGACCCCTCGACCACCAGGCGGACACCCTCGGTGTAGAAGCATATGGTGCCCGGCAAGCGGTCCTCCAGATCCAGCAAGCTCAAATAGGTCTGGATCAGTTTGTGACTCAAGGCAGTCTCGGCCCTGCCCATGCCATCCCTGGTGATCAGGACAGTGAGGGTAGAATCGGGGGTCATGTCGGTCATGACTGTACCGTCGCGCCGTGCAGCGCCGCTCCCAG
>CBDURX010000028.1:0-10909 GCA_965369485.1 uncultured bacterium
TCATGGTATGCGTTGTGGATTGGTTATTGTTTTGAGCTGGCTGGTGATCGTGAACGGCTGCGCGCCATGGGGCAGGCGGCTGCGGCTCTGGGCAGGCCCGAAGCCGCTAGCACCATCGCGCGGGACCTCTGGCGGCTGGCCGGGAGTCACAACACGGAGGCTCGAGATGTTTCGTAACACTCGACGAATCCACCTGGTAGCCATCGGTGGTATCGGCATGAGTGGAATCGCCGAGATCCTCCTGAACCTGGGTTTCGAGGTCAGCGGCAGCGACCTGCGCGAGACAGCGGCCACGGCACGACTGACCGAGCTCGGTGCCACCATCTTCCTCGGGCATCGCGCGGAACAGATACAGGGGGCGGACGTGGTCGTTTACTCCTCTGCGGGGACCGAAGCCAACCCCGAGATCGCCGCGGCACGGGGGCAACGCGTCCCGGTGATCCGCCGGGCCGAGATGCTCGCCGAGTTGATGCGATTGAAGTACGGCATCGTAGTGGCCGGATCCCACGGCAAGACCACGACCACCAGTCTGGTGGCAGCCGTGTTGGCAGAGAGTGGCCTTGATCCTACAGTGATCGTGGGAGGACGGGCCCTGGCCACCGGTGTCAACGCCCGCCTGGGTGGCGGCGAATACCTCGTGGCCGAGGCGGATGAGAGCGACGGAACGTTTCTGCAGCTGACCCCCACGGTGGCGGTGGTGACCAACATCGATCTGGAGCACGTGGATTATTACCCCGATCTGGACTCCTTGCGCACAGCCTTCTCGGGATTCCTCGCCCGGGTGCCGTTCTACGGCAGCTGCATTCTCTGTGCCGACGATCCGGAGATCCGGGCGCTGATACCCAGGCTGGACCGCAAACTCCTCACTTACGGTCTGAGCGGCGACGCGGACATCAGGGCCGAGTGGACCAGCGAGGCCACCGGCGTCGCCCGGCAGACTGCCACTGTCTACGTGGGAAATGAGCGATGTGGTGAGCTGCGGTTGCAGATCCGGGGCAGGCACAACCTCCTGAACGGATTGGCCGCAGTGGCCGTCGGCACTGAACTGGGTATCCCGTTCGAGACCATCAGTGCGGGGCTGGCCGGTTTCTCAGGTGTCGGTCGGCGGTGTGAGGAGAGGGGCGAACACGGAGGAGTGCTGGTGCTGGACGACTACGGACATCACCCCACGGAACTCCTGGTCACCATGGAGGTGGCGTGCGAGTTCGAACGCAGGGTAGTAGTTCTGTTCCAGCCGCATCGCTTCAGTCGGACTGCGCGTTTTTACCGGGAGTTTGCCGACGCCCTCGCTGCGGCGGACGCTGTCGGCTTGTTGCCGATCTACGCCGCGAGCGAGGAGACCATCGCCGATGTAGACAGTGAGCTCATCGCCGCAGTTCTCGCGGAGAAGGGACGCGGACACGTCACCCTGCTGGGCGGTGAGGAGGATGTGTTGGACTGGTTGGACGCGGAGGTACACCGTGGTGATCTCCTGATGACCTTGGGTGCCGGAGACATTGGTCGCTTGGTTGGTCCCATCTGTGAACATCTGGCGTCAAGGGGTGTGGCATGACCGTCAAAGGCCTCGTCATCGGTGAGAACTGGCTCGCTAACCGGCGCCCCCTGGCCAGACGGCGGCACTCCCGGCGCGACTGGCGGCGTCTCTCCTGGCTGGCGGCTACGGCTCTAACCGCTGTGGCGGTTGCGATGGTCCTGGGTCACTGGTTGCTGACCGCGCCCCTGTTCGTGGTGACACGCGTGGAGTCGGGACCGTACCGATACAGTTCCGCGCCTCGGCTGGAAGAGAAGTTCGGCAGTGTGCTCGGCCAGAACATCTGGAGTCTCTCCGCAAGCAACATGGCCGACACGGTTTCGGCGTTGCCCTGGGTGCGCGAGGTGCGGGTCCGCCGCGTGCTTCCCGCCACGGTCAAGGTCGAGTTCCAGGAGTGGCGACCGTTGCTGGCTGTGGTGCCCGTGGCCGGGGATGAACAACCGCGAGGGGTGGAGTGGGTGTTGTTGGGCAACGGTCGAGTGGTCGCGTTTCCCAGCGATCTGATGCGGCCCAGCATACCGGTTCTGGTGAACTCCCGTCTAGAATCGATCGGCGCGGGCGTGTGGCGCTTGATCGGCGGCGAAGTGGAATCACTGCTGGATCTGGTGGCGGCCATCGACGAAACTGGTCTCGAGGCGGCTAATCCTGTCGACTTCATCCTCTCTTGCGACGAGGGGTACACGATCATGCTGCAGGGCGGGAGGGAGTCGTTGGTGGTGGGGAGAAAGGATTTCAGGGACCGTCTGCATCGTTTTCTGATCGTGCGGGACCAAGTGGAGGCTGGCACAGAAGTCGACCTGCGCTTTCGCGACCGTCTCACGCTACGTAAGTCTACCCATAGAGTGGGAGTGTAGGGAGCGATCATGAGTTCACCCCGACTGATTGTGGCGTGCGATTTTGGCACCACGGCATTCAAGGCGTTGATCGCCGAGACCACCGGTGACGGCGGCATCCGCGTATTGGGCACGGCCAGGGTCTTCGCAGAGGGGTTCGAAGACGGCGACTTCGTGGATCTGCGCAGTGGCAGCCGCGCCATCGCGGAGTGTGTGCGCAGTGTGGAGGTGTCTGCCGACGTGGATGTCTCCGCCTTCTTCTACAACATCTCAGGTTCACACCTGCGATCGGTGTGGGCCCGCGGCCAGGTGCAGGTGGGACCGGGCCCGCGCGCCATCCGTGCGGGCGACCTGGAAGCGGTTCTGGAGAAGGCCCGGAGCCTGGCAATCCCGTTCGACAACTGGATCTGCGCCGTCAATCCCGTGGAGTATGCGGTGGACCGCGTGCGCAAAGTTGTCAACCCTCTCGGTCGGATTGGCAGCCAACTGGAGGTGGAAGCTCATCTCATCACCGCCTCGCGCAGTGTCGTGCGCAACATCGAGCACGCCATCGCGACGGCTGGATACGAGGTGGCAGGCCGTGGCGTGGACATCCTCGCCTCGGCCACGGCCGTGTTGACCACGGAGGAGCGCAAGGAGGGAGTGTTGCTCGTCGACGTCGGTGGCCGGGCCACGAACTGGGCGCTCTTTCGTAACGATCACATCGTCGGCAACGGCCTGGTGCCGTGGGGTGGTTGCCATCTGACCAGCGACCTGACCCATGGTCTGCAGGTCAGCCAGGAGCAGGCCGAGCAGATCAAGTGCCTGCGCGGCGTGACACTGCGCAGCGAGGTGGAGGAAGCCACGCCGGAGGCGCTGTTCGAGGAGGAACGGCCGGAGGAGACACAAGGGCTGGTGGCCGCTATCCTGGAACCACGCATGGAGGAGATCTTCTCTCTGGTGAAGAAGGGTATCGGGGACTACCGGCAGATCACCGGCCTCGGAGCTGGTTGCGTTCTGACCGGCGGCGGCAGCCGTTGCCGTGGCACGAGCCGGCTCTGCGCAGAGGTCTTCGGTGTACCCACCGTCAGGCGCCACCTCCCCGTGGAACTGGCCGACGAGGAGCTGCTGGCCGAGGGGCAGTGGGCCACGGCAGTGGGGTTGAGCCTTTGGGCGGCAGGATCACCGTTGCCGGAAGATGCTGTCACGGAAGAGGATACGGTTGGAGAAGGATCGATTTGGGGCAAAGTTCGTCGCTGGCTGGACCGCGGGCCGGGTGGTGACAGGAAGATGGCTGCAGAGGGTTGAAACCCGATTTCACGTGAAGTGTTCGGGTATGGGAAAATTGGATTGGACCGCGGCGCTCTGATGTGTTAGAAAAGTGTCATTGGTTACGCAAGGATGGCGTTTACCCATCTCAAGGATGAGGGGGAACCAGTCATGAGGTTCGATTTCGTCGAGGAAAATGGAGATCTCGCTAATATCAAGGTGATCGGGGTCGGCGGCGCGGGCGGAAACGCCGTCAATCGCATGATCGAAGCTGGATTGAGCGGGGTAGAGTTCCTGGCCGTCAACACCGACGTCCAGTCCCTGCGTGAGTCCCACGCCCACCAGACCCTCCAGATCGGTGGCCAGTTGACCCGCGGTCTCGGCTCCGGCGGTGACCCGCGTATCGGTCGCAAGGCGGTCGAGGAGGATCAAGAAACCCTCACAGATATTCTCCACGGCAGCGACATGGTGTTCGTGACCGCTGGCATGGGCGGAGGTACCGGCACCGGTGCAGGTCCCGTCGTGGCCAAGATCGCGCGTGAGTTGGGGGCGTTAACGGTTGGGATCGTCACCAAACCCTTCCTGTTCGAGGGAGCGGTGCGGATGAGCCAGGCCGAAGAGGGTATGGCGGCTCTCAAGGAGTCTGTCGACACGTTGATCGTCATTCCCAACGAGCGTTTGCTGGAGGTCGTCCCGCCGAGTACCTCCTTCAAGGAGGCTTTCCGGATCGCCGACAACGTGCTCTATGAGGCCACTCGCGGCATCTACGAGATCATCGCCCGCCCCAACCACGTGAACCTCGACTTCGCCGATGTTCGCGCTGTGATGAAGGATATGGGCGTCGCCTTGATGGGTACGGGGCGGGCCGAAGGCGAGGACCGGGCAGTGGTGGCTGCGCAAGCCGCCATCAGCTCGCCGTTGCTGGAAGACGTCAACATCTACGGCGCCAAGGGCGTGCTTGTGAATCTGCTCGGCGCGGAGATCGGCATCGCCGAGATCAGCGCGGCCATGTCCCACATCCAGAATGCGGCGGGCAGTCAGGCACACATCATCTTCGGTTACGGGACCGACGAGGCCCTAGGGGATACCTTGCAGGTGACTGTCATCGCCACCGGTTTTCACGGAGACCAAGACGTGAAACCGGCTGTGGCCACACTGGACGAGTTCATACCCCAGCATGTAGAGACAGTCTCGCCGGCAACGACGCCGGCTGCTCGCTACGATTCCACCACACCGAACGAGGCTGTGTCTCTACTCGAGTCCGTGGGCGAACCCGAGCCCATGGTCGAGCCTGCCGTACAGGCCGGGCAACCCGCGGCAAGGGTAGCGGGGTGCGGGCCGGAGTACGTGGCCAAGGAGACCGAGCCACCCCTTTCCCAGTATCTGCGGCCGGTCCCTGTGAACAAAGTGCCAGTAGAACAGCAGGGAGGGCCTGGGAACGAGTCACCGGGAAAGCGCTCCCCGGAGCCGTTCGCCAGTGATACTTTTCTGGAGGATCTGAACGAGCCAGCTTACACGCGTAAGTACATGGACTGAGAAATGTCCCTACTCAGCAGGTTCTTCGGTAGGAGTGATGGCAACCCATATACGCAGGGGATCGCCCTCTACGAGGAAGGTCGCTACACCGAGGCCATCGAGTTCTTGCGCGTGGCATCCCAGAAACAGTCCAGTTCGCCTACCGGTTCGTTGGCCTCGTTCCACCTGCGCCAGGCTCTGGTGGGGGAGGGACGTCATCTGCTGCGTGCAGGGCGCCCGGCCGAGGCTCTGCCTCACCTGAACGAAGCGGCGGGCGCTTGGGACGCATTTCCCGATCTACAATTCTTGGTCGGAGCCGCCCATGGCTTGACGGGTGACTGGGACACGGCTCTCCAGACTGCTCACGCCGCCCTGCGCTTGAATCCCGACTACTGCGAAGCGCGGTTGCTGGAGGCGTGTTCTTTCATCCACCTGGACCGTAAACGTGAGGCGGCGGCCAGCTTGAACAAGCTGCTGGAAGCGGGACGGCGATCGAGCAGCCCTCTCGTTGCCGCCCTGGCGCGTGAAGGCGGTTACCACGAAGGCAACCTGCCCTTGGACCTGCCGGCGCGGCTGGAAAAGGCGGCCGGTGGCCAGATGGAAGACGGCAACGTGGCTTCGGCAGTGGCGTTGTGCCGCAGCGGGCACTGGGAGCGAGGCCTCACGCAGTTGAAACAACTGGTGGTGGATCACTCGAGCTATCCCGACTACAGGGTCAAGCTGGCGGCTGCTTTCTTCCAGGTGGGTAAGGCCGAAAAAGCGTTGCCGGAAGTGGACGAGGCCTTGCGTTTGAATCCAAGCTACCGCACGGCCGGCTATCTCAAATCCCTGATCCTGGCCGATCAGTACCGCCTCGAATCGGCCCGCGAGGTCCTGAACGCCATCCTGAGCACCGAACCCAGTCGTAACCTGAGAAATCACGAGGAGATGTTCGCCGCTTTCCTGGGCGGTGTGCTGGATTTACTGACGGGCCGGCTCGTGGAGGCGGAGCAACGTCTGGCCCCCTGGGGTGATCTGACCCATTCCTTTCCCAGGGCTACGGTCCTGCGCGCCGCGACAGCCGACCTCGACGGCCGCCCGGCCGTGGCAGCGGGATTTCTGAAGGCAACGGTCGAGGCCTGGCCCGCGGATGCGGAGTACCTCTTCCTGCTCGCCTGCCATCACCTGAGACATGGCGCCCTGGCCGAGGTGGAGAAGGAGCTTGCCCAGTGGCCTGCCGCGGCACTGGAGTTTCCCGACGAGCGTCCCTTGCGGCTGAACGCATTGCTGGCCCTCGAGCGGGGTCAAGTACCGGATATTCCGGTTGCCGACTCTGATGGGGAATTGGCACCCGCCTGGCGATTTCTGGTGGCCCGAAAGCTGGCGAATCAGGGGAAGTGGTCGGATTGTTGGCGCGAAGCCTCCGCCATCTGGCAGGAGGGCCACCACACCGCCCCTGTGGCTCACCTGCTTTCCGAGGCAGCGGTGCACCTTGCCGGCACCCCCGGCTTGCCCGACGACTGGCAACCTCCCGAGGTCGTTCCAGCGTCGGTGTTGACCCTCGGTGTCTACTTGGGACACCGGCAGGATCGCAAGGACCAGGTGGAGAGACGCCTGGAACTTCACCACAGTCTTCACCCCGAAGACAACCGGTGGTCCTGGCTGACTCCGGCATTCTGGCTCAATCCCATTCGCCGCTGGATAGGCTGAGAGTCACTCCGCCTGCTGGGGCGTTTCGCTCATCAACCGGCGCACCAGTTGGGTCAATTCTTGTAAATTGTAGGGCTTGTTCATGAAGGCGTCCGCCAGGTACTGCTGACTCTTGCGTTTGTGACGGTCGTCCTCCGAGGCTGTCAGGACGATCACCGGCACATCTGCGGTGTGGTTCAACGCGCGGATCCTCTTCAGGAAGGAGAAACCGTCCATGACCGGCATCATCAAATCCAGGATGATGCAGTCTGGATGGAGATCGTGGACCAGCTCGAAGGCCGTGGCACCGTTGTCGGCCAGGACCGTCTGAAAGCCCTCGGTGCGGAATTGCAGGTCGAGGATCTTGGACAGGTCGGGGTCATCCTCCACGATCAGAATTGTGGGTTTCGCTGCTTCATCCATCTTGATATCTTTTCCCCGTTGGCACAGACAGTCAGCGATGACACCTTACCGCACAGGGAACCCACCGAGGGCATATGCGTTCCCTGAGGACGTTATCGTCAGAAATTCTGGCATTTTAACCCTGATTATCCCGGAATGCTCCCGGGTTACCCCATGGATGGACCATGTGCAATTACCCGATCAGTGCCTTGTGTCGCTGGGTTGTCCTCCCACTCGTCATCGTAGCAATGCCTCTGGCGGACTGGTCGCCGTGTGCCTGGGCACAGGCAGCAGAGCCGAGCAGCGACGTGTCGGCCTGCGTAGAAGGGGAGAGGCTGTTCCGGGAGCAGCAACACGACCTGGCCGAACCACTCTTGAGACAATGTTTAGCAGAGGCCGGTGAGCGAGCTGATGCTCTTCTTTATCTGACCGTGATCACGGTGAGTGGGGAGCGTTTCACGGAGGCGTTAGAATGGGGGCGAAAGGCCGTCGCTACTGCTCCCGAGTCACCAGATGCCCGCTACTGGTACGGCCGTGCCCTGCTGGAAACGGGGGACGTGGTGGGCGCCAAGGAGCAGTGGGAGGCGGGTCTGGGTTTCTCTGCTCAGCACATCGGTTTGCTGGAGGGGCTGGCCCGGCTGTCTATCAAGGAGGGAGCCGACAGTAAGGCTTATGGCCTTCTGGTGCAGATGCAACGACTTGGCTTCGACGAACCATGGGTACACCGTTTGCTCTCGGAACTATCCAGTAACAAAGGTCTCTGGGCAGCCTCATGGCGTCACTGGCAGGATTACCTGGAGCGGGTACAGGAGAACAGCGATGACCTGATCACCGCCGGCGAGCTGGGCATCTTGGCGGGGGATACAGAGGGAGCCATTATGTTTTGCCGACGCGCGGTGGAACTCGAGCCCAGCGCGGCGGCTTACGGCGCTCTGGGTGAGGCTCTTTTCGCGGCCAAACATCACGACGAGGCGATCGTTGCCTTGCAACACGCCATCGATCTGGACCAAGAGGAGCCGCGTTACCACTTCAATATTGCCAATGCCTTGGAGATCGAGGGCCGTGTGGACGAGGCGGAACCCCATTTCCAACGCTACATCGAGCTAGCGTCCGAGGACCCCGTAGGTCGGCTCAATTATGCCGTTCATCTCAACAAGCAGGGGCGATCGGAGGAGGCTCTCAACCAAACTCGTGCCGCGGTGGCCGTAGACCCCTCCCTGCTGACGGCGCGGATTATGGAAGCCCAGTTGTTGGAAGTGTTAGGACTGTACGGGGAAGCGATGGGTGTGATCGATACCATGTTGACCGTTGCCACCGAGAACCGCGAGCAGTTGGTGTCCTGGCGCGATCAGCTTGCGTTGGACCTGGCGGAGCAGAGGGCGGCTAGCGAGGAGGGTAAGTTCCAACTGCTGCACATCGTCCTGGCTGATAGTGTGGCGGTTACTCTCGTGCAACAGGATCTGGCCCAGGGAGTGGACTTCGCGACCCTGGCCGTTCGCTACAGTGTCGGCACCAGCGCGGCCGAGGGCGGCAACATCGGCTGGGTAGCGCCGGCCGACATGATCGAGCCATTGCGATCGGCCATCGCAGCGCTGGAGCCCGGCGAGATCAGCCCCATCATCGAGTCGCGGGAGTTGTATCACATTTTCAAGAGGATCCACTGACGCCTGACCTGGGTTGTTCATGTAAGGCCTACTGCGGATTGGAACCATGAAACCGTTGCTGACCTGGGAGTCCTCGGTCCAATACCTCAAGACGGTCGGGCCAGTACGCGCCCGGGCCTTGGCCAGATTAGGCATCGAGACCGTCGGTGATCTGCTGAGCCATTACCCTCGCCACTACTTCGATCGTAGCCAGGTGACACCAATCGCTCGTCTCCAGATGGGCCAAGAGAGCACCGTCGAGGGAACAGTCTTGACGGCAGGCGAACGGCGTTCCCGGCGCGGCGGCTCCATCCAGACAGTCACGGTACAGGACCGGACCGGTGTCATGTTCTGTGTCTGGTTCAACCAGCGTTACTTGCTGAAGCAATTCAGGAGCGGCAGCAAGGTGATGTGCAGTGGTCTGGTCCAGGCACATGCCGGCCGCAAGCAACTGGTCCATCCCGACTACGAGATACTGGACGGGTGCGGTGACAGGTTGCACACAGGTCGGCTGGTTCCTCAATACCCCTTGACCCAAGGTGTCGGCCAGCATTGGTTGCGTCGGCTCATCCACTCCACCCTGGACCAGCTTGCCGGTCAACTTACAGAGACGTTGCCTTCAGAGCTGCTCAGTAGCCGCAACCTTTGCGGTCGGGGTGATGCCTTGTCGGGAATCCATTTTCCCAACGATCGCAAGATGATGGAAGCTGCCCACCGCCGTCTCGTTTACGAGGAGATCTTCCTGATCCAGCTGACTATGGCCTTGCGGAGGGACGGTCGGAGGAGCCGGTCCGGCATCCAGCTACAGAAGCCAGGCGAACTGACCCGCCACCTCGTCCAGTCGTTGCCCTTCACGCTGACTTCGGCTCAACGCAAGGTGCTGGCGGAGATTCTGGCCGACATGCGTTCGGGGAGCGTGATGCACCGGTTGGTGCAAGGCGACGTCGGTTCCGGCAAGACCCTGGTGGCTCTCATTGCGGCGCTCTTCGTGATCGAGCAGGGCTACCAGGCCGTGATCATGGCGCCGACCGAGGTGCTGGCAAGGCAGCACGGACAGAATTTGCAACGCCTGACGGAACCGCTGGGTGTCACGGTGGCCACGCTTTCCGGGGCGACACCGGCGCGAGAGAGACGGGCGATATTGACCGGTGCCGGCAAGGGCGAGATCGATCTGCTGGTGGGTACCCACGCCGTCATCCAGGGGGAAGTCCATCTGCCCCAGCTCGGGTTAGCCGTCGTGGACGAGCAGCACCGGTTTGGCGTGCTGCAGCGGGGGCGGACGGCGCAGAAGGGCGATCATGGTCTACCTGCCCATGTCCTGGTCATGAGCGCCACGCCCATTCCGCGCAGCCTGTCCCTGACCCTGTACGGTGATCTGGACATCTCCGTGGTGGATGAACTCCCCCGCGGTCGCTTGCCGGTAACGACACGTATCGTGGGCGAGGCGGACGAGGATGAGGTTTGGAGTCATTGCAAAGATGCCTTGGCCGCGGGCCATCAGGGTTACGTTATCTACCCGGTCATCGAGGAGACAGAAGGCCAGGATCTGAAGGCGGCCAAGGTGGAGTTCGAGAGGCTCGTACAGGGTCCCTTGCGCGGATTCCATCTCGCCCTCCTGCACGGGCGCATGCGGCCGCGTGAGAAAGAGTCTGTCATGAGCGCCTTTGCGGCCGGACAGCTGGACGTGCTGGTGGCCACGACGGTGGTGGAGGTGGGTGTGGACGTGGCCAACGCCACGGTGATGGTCATCAACAATCCGGAGCGTTACGGCCTGGCCCAGCTGCACCAGTTGCGCGGACGCGTCGGCAGGGGCGAAGACCAGGCACACTGTTTTCTGCTGGTGGACCGATGGTTGGCACCCGAAACCTGGCAACGTATTCAGTTCTTCGCAGCGCACGTGGATGGCTTCCAGCTGGCCGAGGAGGACCTGCGTTTACGGGGCCCCGGGGACATCATGGGTGTACGCCAGCATGGCCTGCCCGGATTCCGCCTCGCTAATCCCTTGCAGGACCGTGAACTAGTCCAGGACTGCTCCCGCGATGCCATCAGCATCCTGGCTGATGATCCCT
>CBDURX010000029.1:0-10781 GCA_965369485.1 uncultured bacterium
ATTGGTCTACGAGGTCGACACCGACAGCCGAATACGGCGTATTCACCGCGCCCGCGATTGTCGGAGAGTCGGGCACCGAAACGTCGATCACCTGCAGACCAGAGTTCCAGTCCGCCACATAGGCGTATGGGCCCGCCACGGTGACACCGCTGGCACTGCCTGGTGTGTTCACCGTGCCCACGAGCGCCGGATATGCAGGTACCGAAACGTCAATCACCTGCAGTCCATAATAGTTCCCAGCTGCCACGTAGGCGTAATCCCCAGCGACGGCCACGTCACCGGCACCCCCCGGCGTGTCCACTCCACCCACGATCTCGGGAAATGCGGGCACGGCAACGTCGATCACATGCAGGCCAGCAGTTTCCATGGCCACATAGGCGCACCCGTCTGTGATGGCCACGTCCCGAGCTACACCCCATATGTTCACCACGCCCATGGTGGTTGGAGATGCGGGCACCGAAACATCGATCACGCTGAGATCACCACCGCCATCCGCTACATAGACGACCTGTCCCATGATGGCGACGCCATAGGCCCCGCCGGGAGTGTCCAAACTCCCCACGACCGTCGGTGAAGTAGGCACCGAAACATCGACTACCTGCAACCAATCCGCTGCCACGTAGGCGTAATCCCCGGCGACGGCCACGTCCCAGGCCCGGTCCGGGATGTCCACTTCGCCCACGATGGTTGGAGACTCGGGGATCGACACATCGATCACCAACAGACCACTGGGCTCAACCCAGTAATACCCATACGCCACATAGGCATAGTTACCTACTACAGTGACGCCCTCGGCGTATTTCAGGGTTTCCACATTGCCCACGATCGTCGGGGAGGCGGGCAGTGATACATCGATGACCATCAGGCCAGAAGCCGAATCACCCCCATAAGCCACAAAGGCGTAATGGCCGGCGACCGCGACGTCAAAAGCTTGTTCCGGCGTGTCCACCAGGCACACGAAGACTGCGGATGCGGGTACGGATACGTCGACCACCATCAGGCCGGATGCGGCCACCCCATAATCCCCGTAGGCGACATAAGCGTATTGATTCGCGACGGCGACGCCATTGGCATGTTCCGGTGCGTGCAGCCCACCCACGATCGTCGGGGACAGGGATACCGAGATGTCGATCACCTTCAGACCCAATGGCCCATCGGCCACATAAGCATAATTGCCGTCGATGACGACGCCATAGGCCTCACCTGGCGTGTCCACTCCGGATATCCAGTGCAGGTAATCACCGTAGTCCAAGCAGTCCTGACCCCAGCACTCCGGAGAAATCCCAAGACAACAGGCAATCACCAGCAGGGGAGTCAAAAACCGGGAATTATTGGTAGTGCCCATGATTATCCTTCCAGGCTACCTGTGATGTAGCCACCGCTTCGAGGCCGCCAGCCCAATGCAGGTAATCACCGTAATCCAAGCAACCTTGGTTCCGCGGGGCAGGTGTTTGTTGGGGGGCGAACGGGGTACTCGCCATTCCGGATGTAAAATTCAAGACAACAGCGAAGATCGCGACGACCAGGAACAGAGTTTTCAATGATGTTAAATACGCTCTTTGGATCGTGAACACCGAGGACACGATAGGCCCTTCTTGGATGGAGAGAATCTAGACTACTTCCTATCCAACCTTAGCCTACCTGCGACACAGTCCTCCCATTCACCTGATTCAATTTGAATCCTCAATACCCATTTCTGATCTGGAACATGCTGTATTATACCTCAAGTACCTGTAGAATGTGAAGAGGAATGAGGAAAAATGCACGCCTCGAACCGTTGATCAGGAGCCTGGCCGGCTGCCTGGAAACGGGGCAGAGTCGCGTTTCGTGGTTAAACTGACGGCTGGAGCCAGGAACGTCTTTCGACTGCAGTGAGGAGGATAACAATGGCGACTTTTATCATCTTGAGCCGGATTTCTCCGGATGCGTTCGACACCCCCTCGGACTTCAAAGCGATCGCCGCCCAAGTTTCCGACCGGATCAAGAGCGAATGCCAGGGCGTGACCATCAGGGAGAGCTTTGCCACACTGGGCCGGTTCGATTTCGTGGACATCGTCGAGGCGGACGATCCGAAGCAGGTCGAGAAGGCCTCGATGATCATCCGTTCCATGGGCCACTCGGTGACCGAGACCCTGGTGGCGACGCCCTGGATCGAGTTCCTCCAGACATTGTGACAGGCTGCGAGCAGGTCGGCATGAGTGAGGAAGCGGCCATCACCCGCACTTTGGCAGAGATCCTCGCCGAGGGGGTGATTCTCTGCGTACGGTTGGGTGCAGGGGATCGTGTCGTCGAGGCGTGCCGGGCCGCCGTCCGCGGCGGCTTGCGCGTTCTCGAGGTGACGTTGACCACCCCGGATGCGTTGCAGGCCATGGCCATTCTGGCACAAGAGGAGGACACCATCTGTGGCGGAGGCACTGTGCTCACGGCGGACGAGGTATCCCGCGTGGTCGCTGTCGGCGGCCGGTTCGTCATGTCCCCCGTGTTCGACCCCGAGGTCGTGGACGAGGCCCACAGCCAGGGCCTGCTGGCCATTCCTGGCGCGGCCAGCCCCGCCGAGATCCTCGCGGCCCATCGCCACGGGGCCAGGCTGGTGAAACTCTTTCCTTCCGGCGCCCTGGGCGGCCCCGCATACCTAAGGTCAATGAGGGGCCCCCTGCCGGATATCCCCCTCGTGCCGACCAGCGGTCCGACAGCGGAGAGTCTTGCCGACTACCTGGTGGCCGGCGCCGTGGCCGTCGGGGTCGGTCCAGAACTGTTTCCTGCCGGGTTCACCCTGGCCGACGTCGAGACAGCCGCCCGCCGCATCAGGAAGGCCGTGGACGAGGCACGCCGGGGAAATGCAGCATGCTGACCAAGCTGTTGTTCGAGACTATTCTGGACCAGTTCCCCCTGCCTGCCGCCTGTGAACACGGCGTATCGCACTGGGCCAGGGTCCTGGAGAACGGACGGCGGCTGACGGTGGAGACCGGCGCTTGTCTGGTGGTCGTGGAACTCTTCGCCTTGTTTCACGATTCTCAGCGTTACCACGAGGGTCACGATCCGGGGCACGGACTGCGCGGTGCTGAACTGGCAGCCACTTTCCGCGGTACCTACTTCGAGTTGCCTCGGGACCAATTCGATCTGCTCTTTGCTGCTTGTGAGTTGCACACCGACGGTCTGACCGACGGCGACATCACCTTGCAGACTTGCTGGGACGCGGATAGGCTGGATCTCGGCCGGGTGGGGATCGTCCCGAAGCCTTACCGGCTCTGCACTGATGCGGCCAGGGACCCAGACGTGATCGACTGGGCCGTGGAGCGCAGCCGCGCCGACGAAACAGTGGATCTGGAGTCGTTGTTGTGAATCGTCAAGGATGGGCTAAAGAGCTTTAACCGGGAAACCATGGTGTCCACACCTGCGCGCTCACTGGAATCGCTGAACATCACCCGCCCCACCCTGTTACTCGATGCCGCCAGGGCATATCGGAACATAGAGCGCATGGCCGCCAAGGCGCGCGCGGCCGGCTTGCGGTTCCGGCCCCACTTCAAGACCCACCAGTCCGCCGCCATCGGGGAGTGGTTTCGCGCCCACGGCGTCACCGGCATCACCGTCTCTTCCGTCGACATGGCGCGCTATTTCGCCAGTCACGGTTGGTGCGACATCACCGTGGCCTTTCCTGCGAACGTGCGGGAGATGGCCAAGATCAACAGCTTGGCGATGGACATCCACCTGCACCTGTTGGTGGATGCGCCCGAGACGGTCGCCGCCATGGCGGAGCAACTCACTCATCCGGTGGACGTCTGGATCGAGGTGGATTCCGGCGACAGCCGCACCGGGTTGCCTTGGGACCAGGGAGAACGTGTCGTTGCCCTGGCGCGGAACATCGCAGCCGCCGGCCGGCAAGCCGCTGCCTGCCGGGATTCGACTGCGGGCAGCAGAGGCACGGGCAAGCTGACCCTCGCCGGCCTGCTCAGCCACAGCGGCCATACCTATCACGCCGCAAACCGAGAGGAAGTCAAGCGTATCCACGCCGAGGTTGTGGGTCGCATGACGGCCCTGAAAGAGGATCTGACGACAGCGGGCGTTAAACCGTGCGAGATCTCCCTCGGCGACACTCCCGCTTGCAGTGTGGCTGAGGACTGGCAAGGTGTGGACGAGATGCGGCCGGGTGCCTTTGTCTTCTACGATCTCATGCAACATCTCAACACTGTCTGCGTCGATGAGGACATCGCTTTGGCTGTGGCCTGTCCCGTGGTTGGCAAGTATCCGGAGCGCAAGCAGGTTGTCGTCTACGGCGGAGCCGTTCACCTGGGGCAGGAATTCGTTCTCGACCCGGCCGGCAGGAAGGTTTTTGGCTACCGTGCCCCCTGGACGGGAGAGGCGTGGGGCCCACCGGACACGCGGGCGGCAGTGGTGTCCGTCTCTCAGGAACACGGTGTCCTCGAGGTCGCGGACGAACTGTGGCCGGAGATCGAGATCGGCCAGCTGTTGTTGATCCTCCCGGTACACGCGTGCCTGACGGCGGATCTGTACAGGGAATATCACACCCTCGCCGGTGAGGTCATCGCTCGCCGGCAGTCGAACGACGATCCGGGCAAGGCAACATGAAGAGTATCTGCGTCTTTGCGGGTTCCAATCCGGGTGCGAGGATCGCGTATACGGAGGCCGCCTCCGCCTTGGGTAGGGAGCTGGCCGTCCGTGGTCTGGTTCTGGTCTACGGCGGCGGCAACCTCGGCCTCATGGAGAGTGTCGCCGCTGCGGCGCTCGACGCTGGTGGCGAGGTGATCGGCGTGATACCCCAGACACTGCTCGATCAGGGGCGCGGCCACGACGAACTCACCGAGCGGCATGTCGTCACCACCATGCACGAGCGCAAAGCCACGATGGCCGCTCTCTCCGACGGTTTCATCGCCTTGCCCGGTGGCATAGGCACCCTGGAGGAGTTCGCCGAGATGGTGACCTGGACGCAGCTCGGCTTGCAGGCGAAACCGTGCGGGCTGTTGGAGGTCGGCGGTTATTTCAGCCATTTGCTGGATTTCCTGGATCACGCAGTGACGGAGAAGTTCCTCAAGCCAGAGCACCGCGTCCTTGTGTTGACAGAGCGGGAGCCGGGAAAATTGATAGAGCGACTGGCAGACTTCCGCGGGTCTACCATCTCGAAGTGGTACAATGATGCATCCGCCGAGCAGGACCTATGATCTGGAGTGCGACATGAGCGCCAGGAACGTCTCGCGCTGGCTACAGTGGGCCAGAAAGATCCAGGCCCTCAGTCAGAACGTCCGGACCTTCGCCGCCAGCGAGTACGACGTCGAAAATGCCGACCAGTTGGCGCGGATCGCGGCCGAGATCGTGGCCGAGCACGCCCGTTTGCCCGTGGGCGAGATCCTGGACAGCTTCAAACTGCAGCCGGGCTACGCCACCCCCAAGATCGATGTGCGGGGGGCCATCGTCAGGGATGGGAAGATCCTGCTGGTGCAAGAGTCAGCCGACCGCCGCTGGTGCATGCCAGGCGGCTGGGCGGATGTGGGGAGGCGCCCCGCCGAGATGGTCGTGCGCGAGGTGCGCGAGGAGAGCGGCTTCGAGGTCCGGCCCCGCAAGGTGGTCGCCGTGATCGACTGCAACCGCGGCGGCCAGCCCGCAGAGTTCTATCATGCCTACAAGGTGATCTGGCTGTGCGACATCACCGGCGGCGAATCGCGCACCAGTCACGAGACCCTGGCCGTGGATTTTTTCACGTTCGACGACCTGCCGCCGCTCTCGCAGCATCGTACCGACGAATCGATGCTGGCCGAGGTTCAAGCCCACCTGGCTGATCCGCAGCGGCCGGCGGCCTTCGACTGAGCAACGACTCTGGAGGAGTGACATGGCGGACCTGAAGGGCAAGACACTTTTTATCACCGGGGCCAGCCGTGGCATCGGCAAGGCCATCGCCCTGCGCGCTGCTCGGGACGGCGCCAACATCATCGTCGCGGCCAAGACCACACACGCGCATCCCAAGCTGCCCGGCACGATCCATACCGCCGCCGAGGAGATGGAGACCGCGGGTGGCCGGGCCCTGGCGTGCAAGGTTGACGTGCGCTTCGAGGACCAGATCCAGGCCGCCGTCGACAAGGGTGTCGAGACCTTCGGCGGTATCGACATCCTGGTGAACAACGCCAGCGCCATCAGCCTGACCGGCACCCTCCAGACCAACCTCAAGTACTACGACCGCATGTTCGACGTCAACGCCCGTGGCTCGTACGTCTGTGCCCAGCTCTGCCTGCCTCACCTGCTGGAGGCGGACAATCCCCACATCCTGAACATCTCACCGCCACTGAACATGGACGTGAAGTGGTTCAAGGATTTCTCGGCCTACACGTTGTCCAAGTACGCCATGAGCGTGTGGGTGATGGCCATGAGCGCGGAGTTCGCATCGCGGGGCGTGGCAGTGAACGCCCTCTGGCCGCGGACCAGTGTCGCCACGGCGGCCGTCCGGAATCTGCTGGGCGGCGAGAAGATAATCCAGGCCAGCCGCAAGCCGGCGGTCATGGGTGACGCGGCCCGCGCCGTACTGACCCGCGACAGCCGCAGCTGCACCGGCAACTTCTTCATCGATGACGAAGTGCTGGAGGCAGAAGGGATCACGGATCTGAGCAGCTACTCGGTGACGCCGGGGACGCCGCTGCAGGCGGACTTCTTTCTGGACTGAGCGCGCCCTAGTCGTCCTTCTCGTCCCGCGAACCTTTACTCACATGGTTCCCGAGCGGCCCCACTTCGGGCAGAAGTTCCTTGAACACGACGCCGTAGATATCCCACACCGTCACGAAGAGGGCGGCGATGATGGGCCCGATGATGAAGCCGGCCACGCCGAAGAAGAGGATCCCGCCCAGGGTTCCGAAGAAGATGAGCAGGTCGTGCATCTTGGTGTCGCGCCCCACCAGGCGCGGGCGCAGCACGTTGTCGATGCTGCCCACCACGAGGGCACAGAACAGGGCCAGGCCAATCCCTTTGGCCAGGTGGCCGCTGGCGATCAAGATGATAACCGCCGGGACCCACACCAGGGCGGTACCGATGCCGGGTATGATGGACATCACGGTCATCACCGTACCCCAGAACAGTGCCCCGTTGATCCCGACCACCCAGAAAGCCAGACCGGCCATGCCACCCTGGGCCAGGCCGATGATCAAGGTGCCCTTGAGGGTGGCGCGCGTCACGGACGTGAACTTGTTCAGTAAGCGGAGATCGTCCTCTTGGTCCAAGGGTGTGTAGTACATGATCTTGCGCAGGACTTTTTCGCCGTCCATCAGGAGCCAGAACATGGTGTAAAGAAAGATGAAGAACTGGAACAGGAAGGCGACCGTGCCTCGCGTGGCGGACGAGAGCCCGTTGATCATGAAGCTGCTGACGCTGCCGACCAACTGCCCCAACTTGGTCAGGATCTCCTCACGGTAGGGCGATATCTTGTCGTAGAACGGCAGGTTCTCGAGAAACTGGACGATGCGGTCCGGGTGAGCCGCCTGATCCGCGACCCAGGGGCCAGCCTTCTCGCTGACGGACAGCGCCTGGGCGGTGACGATCCCCACCAGGAGCAGGAACGGCACGAAGACCACGACCAGGAGCACGAGCAGGGTGACCACGGAGGCCAAGGCCCTGCGCCCGCCGAAACGGTGCTCGCAGCGTTTGAAGAGAGGCTGAGCCAGGCCGGAGAAGATCGCTGCCAGCAGGATGGTTACCAGGAAAGAGCGGATCATGCCGAAGAAGATGATCGAGAGCCCCATGGCCATCAGCAGAATAAAAGCTTTGCTCAGGCGATCCTTTTCCATGGGCGGCACCTTAGCAGACAGGAGTTGAGGTGGCAATCAGGGGTTAGCGGTGCCTTTCCCCGCCGACTTCCTTGTGATACCATGCCTGTTCCCATACCGGGAAACTGTACGGTGAAACCGAGGTGATCATGGGAAAGACCCGCTGCGAGTGGGCCGGTAGCGACCCCCTTTACCTCAACTATCACGACGTGGAGTGGGGTGTTCCCGCCCACGACGATCGCAGGCTGTTCGAGTTCCTGATCCTCGAGGGAGCCCAGGCCGGGCTGAGCTGGATCACCATACTCAAGAAGCGCGAGAATTACCGCCGTGCCTTCGACGGCTTCGATCCCGTCAAGATGGCGCGGTACCGCCCGGCCCGGATCGCCGAACTGCTCCAAGATCCGGGCATCGTGCGTAACCGGCTGAAGGTCGCAGCGGCCGTCGGCAACGCAAAAGCGTTTTTGAAAGTGCAGGAAGAATTTAGTAGTTTTGACGCCTACATATGGCGTTTCACGGGCGGCGGGACGCAACACAACACCTGGCGTACGTTGCGGGACATTCCGGCTCAGACGGCTGAAGCCGTGGCCATGAGCAAGGATCTCAAGCAGCGCGGCTTCCGCTTCGTCGGCCCGACGATCTGTTACGCGTTCATGCAGGCGTGCGGCCTGGTGAACGACCACGTCGTGAGTTGTTTTCGTTACAAGGAGTTAACCTGACCAGGAGCAAGGAGCGAGACGATGCAAGAGATCAAGGACTTCGAGTCGGTGGATGACATCCTGGACTTCGCGATCGACCGCGAGCAGGAAGCGGTCGACTTCTACACCGAAGTGGCGGCCAAGGTGGAAAAGCAGTGGATGGCCAAGATCTTCACGCAGTACGCCAAGGAAGAGAAGGGCCACAAGGCCAAGCTGCAGGCGATCAAGATGGGCGAGAAGTTGCTGGCCGCCAGGGATAAGGTGATCGACCTGAAGGTCGGAGATTACCTGGCCGACGTCGAAGTTGGAGAAGCCATGAGCTACCAGCAGATCCTCATCGTGGCCATGAAGCGCGAGAAGATGGCCTTCAAGCTGTACAACGATCTGGCGGACAAGGTGGACGATCCCACCGTCAAGGATCTGTTCTACGCTCTGGCCCAGGAAGAGGCCAAACACAAACTCCGCTTCGAGGTGGAGTATGACGAGGTCATCCTGAAGGACAACTGACCCGGCGCGGCGAATCGGCGTTTCAGCGGTACTTCGCCTTAACCTGTCCCCAGGAAGCCGGTTCCAGCGCTATCGGCGAGAAGATCCCGCACACGTCCAGCACGTACTCGTAATCCGGTAGGTCCTCAAATACTGTGGGACCGATCCAGATCCAGTACGACGCTCCGGGAATAGCCGGTACGGTCACCGAGAAGGTCTCGCATTCGTCCACGATCTGTATCACGTCGAACGGCATCGTGGCGCAGTCGGGGTCGGGGGCACTGATCATCAGAAGTGTGGGCTGCTCGGACGTCAGGGATACCTCGAGCTGGTCGGTGATGGTGTTGACCAGGAACCAGTCCGTATCCCGGTAGAGAAGACCACCCTGGGAGAAATACCAGCCGGAGACACCGCACAGGGTCGCGCAGTCGTCGCCCGTGGCGATGATGTCCTGGAAGAGGGGTGGATCGTGTCCGCAGCCGCTGTTGTAGTGGTCGACGTAGCCGTCGAAGGGCGGTGGCTCACCCTCGGGCCAGCCGCCGGGGGGACAGTCGATGTCGCAGGGAACATACTCGGTGACGTCAACCTGATAGAGACCGCAATCGCCCCCGTAGCCATCGATCACGATGTAGTACACGTGACCGGCGAGAACCGGCACGCCGCGGAGCCGTGAGGCATAATCCGTCCACTCGTTGGCACAATAATCGTCGTTGCAGGCGAGAGGATTACCGGGCGTCAACTGGTCTTCGTACACGTACACCTTCGTGTCGTACTGGCTGTCGCACAGGTCGATGTCGAGGGACATGTTCGTGGGCGGGGTGAACGCATAGACGACATCGGGTGAGATCGATCCCAAGTACGGACACGCCTCATCGTAGTCGTGCAGGTTGTCGCACGTGGCTCCCGTGTCACTGAAGGGCACCGACGGGATGACCACGGCGTCCTCGATGGTCTCTCCACCCTCGCGAGTATCACTGGCGAGTCGACTCCCCACGTGCGAGGAGCCCTTGATCGTGTTCTGGTGTTGTCCAGGGTCGATGCCCCAAACGGTCGTCGTGGTAGCGAGCAGCAGACAGGTCACGATGATGGTCATACGCATGACAGCCCCCTTGATCATGCCAATCTCAATGAAGGTATTCTAGCAGATTTCCCGGGAAAAATCGATACCTTAGCCGCGAGTGCGTGCGGATTCGCGCGGTTCGAGGGACGCATCGCAGAAGCGAGCCCTGACGGTTGTTTGTCGGTATATTGAGGAATTGACCTCGCAACGGGAAATGTAAGGAGTGGAAAATGAAGGCTTTCATTTATAATATGGCAGGTCTCCTGCTGCTGGTGGCGCTGCCAGGGTGTACGTACGGCAACCAAGCCGATACCCGAGAGGAACAGAGCATGTCCAAACGCGATTACGAGGTTGTCAAGAGTGACGCCGAGTGGCGCGAGCAGCTCACCGCCGAGCAGTATCAGGTCACTCGCCAGCAGGGCACAGAACGAGCCTTCACCGGGGATTATCACGACAAGAAGGACGAAGGCGCTTACCACTGCGTTTGCTGCGGTGCCCCACTTTTCAGTTCGGCTGAGAAATACGATTCCGGTTCGGGCTGGCCCAGCTTCTGGGCGCCGGCCGATAGCACCGAGATCGATGAGAAGGTCGACAAGAGCCTCGGCATGGTGCGCACGGAGGTCCTGTGCAGCCGTTGTGGGGCTCATCTGGGGCACATGTTCCCGGACGGTCCGGTGGACAAGGGTGGCCAACGCTATTGCGTAAATTCTGCTTCTCTGGACTTCCAAGCGGCCGGCGAGGCCGGTGTAGCGTTCGTCCCGGGGATGGACAAAGACCGCG
>CBDURX010000030.1:0-10714 GCA_965369485.1 uncultured bacterium
CGGCGGTGCGACAGGCACCGGCCGTCGATCTTGGCGGGTCCTGAACTGCTAGCCCGGTACATCCGGGCGGGGCCTACATCACGAGAGAGTCGCCTGGCTTCCTGCGAGAGCTATTTCAAGGTCACGGTCACCAGCAGCCCTATGGTCAGCAGGATGCCGATGACTGGCTCCAGGACCGTCCTGGAAGCTGCGATGTGGCGCAACGTGGCGACCCCATGCACTTCGAAACGTCCAATCCTTCTCGGCTTCATGGAGTATCTCCCTTGACGGGGACCTATCGGGGGATACGTCGTCGACAGGGAGCGCCCGGTCGTGTGTCGTGACTTGCCGGGTCGCTGGTGGGGATTACGATTTCCGGACCATACTTGTTGCAGGGTCAGTGGAATCTTCTGGCTGGAGTCATTGCGCTCGATACCGTACAGGCCCGCTCGGCTTCCCCGGGTGAACCCGGGAGGAGGACAAGACTGTCACTTCAGGCGAGATAATCCCACCGGTTCGCCACTGTTCGACTGATCGATGCACGCATGCCTATCAGCGGAAAAGCGCTTTGACAGCGCCCCAGGTCTGGTTGGCTGTGGGAACGAGATCGGTCAGCGCCTCGTCAACGGCGACACGGACATCATCGGGTCTCCAGGCCGGGAAGCCATCCACGCGGGCATACTCGTAGTCGATGATACCATCGCCCCCCACGACGAAGAAGTGATCGATGGTGGCTGCAAAGGAACGAGCAACACCGCTGTTTCGCCCGCCGTTCAGCAGCACGGGCTGACTGAGACCAGCCAGGTATTCGAAACCCTGGACCTGAGAAGCTGTACCGTCCCAGAGATCGATCACCACGAATCTCAGAGGATCCCCTGCATATTCCTGCCAGAATGCCTCCGCACCGGAGGCCGACTCGCGGCAGAAGTGTCAGCTGTAGCCGATGAAGTTCAGCAAGAAGACCTCGCCCTGGCCGAAGTCGATCTCCACCAAATCACCAGCGGAATTGGTGAGTGCGAAGTCCGGGGCAAGCTCGCCCACCTGGCCGTCAGCCAGGACAGGTCCGGCGATTGCACTCGTAACCAGGAGGAAGGCTGCAACCCACAGGGAGACGAGTCGATTGGGTCCGCTACTGCGATGGGGTCGTTTACCAGAAGTCATCGAGCCACCTCCGTTGGATGGAATGAATAGAAAAGAAGACTCATTTAGTATTATATTCACGTCGGGTCTGGCCGTCAAATCCGACCTTCTTGTCCCTTCGCCGCGTCACTGAAGTCTGTTCCTTCTAGACAGTAGCGTCGGACCAGACCGATGCTGTTCTTGACCGTCCCCTTCTCCCACTATGATATGGCTCGCAGAAGTATGACTCTGTGCCAAGGCGGACGCTAAATTTTCCGTACGGAGTTCGTGTACTGCTGGGGGCAGTGGACAGAGCCTCAGCGATACTGCAGCTTGCTCTTCCCCCAGGATGACTGCTCGCTGGGTACGGGCTTTGGTATTCGTTGCTGGTCGAAGAATCCCCAGTGGGGCTCCACCGGGTGCCAGTCCTTCCAGGGCTGATCGAACGCCTCGAAGCGACAGTACATGGCCGCCGTCCCTCGCATCAGACGCCAGAACCGGCGCTGGTTCTCCTCGGTGCATCCCGGGCACCCCATACTGGGCAGGCCGGTCTCCTTGATCACCACCGGTTTGTCCGTCAATATGGTGAGTTCTTCGTGTTTCTGCTGGACGTAGGTGACGGCATCCTCGGGATCCTGCTGGCCCGCCCAGAATGGATGGCAGTTCACGAAGATCCAGTCCCCGTGGCGAAGGAGCCAGGAGGCGAGCTCATCACCCGCCAGGTAATCGTCCACCTGCTCGGAGGTGGTGACGGGCTTGCCGGTCTGATCCCTGATGTCACTCATCGTGCTGGCCAGGATCAGCGTATCGTAGGGGCAATAGCTGAATCCTGAGGGGAGGCCTTCGTTGTTGACACAGTAGCCGTCCACGTAAGCTGCCTGAGCGATGGCGGCCTCTACCTCGACTTCATTGGCCGGGCACCAGACGCCCATGATGATCCACTGGAATCCCGTCTGCCGGGCGAGGCGTGGTATGGCCGCCAGCGTGCTGTCGGCAGCATAGGTACATATCCCCCGGAAGCCCTGGTCGAAGAGGATCTGCAGATCGGTCGCGATCGAAACCTCATCGGGGTAAAGGGAGATGTCCGGGTCGAAGTTGGTGGGTGCGTAGCACACCGTCATCTCCCAGGCGGATTGGGCAGTACTGTGTATGAGCAGCGCAACGATCACTGACAGGATAGCCCTCATGGGGGTCGGTACTCCTGGAATCACTCCTGGAATCTGTGTGAATGCACTATCCGTTCACCTAATTGATAGTATCACCGCCGGACCCATGTTCAACTGCTGGACACAGAGCTCAACGAACCGATGAGTGAGGTGTGGGCTGTATGAGCGGCAACGGGCGCATCAAGCCCTCCGCCACATCGAAGCAGATCTCGCCGTAGTGCAGGGCCCCGCAAAGGTGGAGCCACAGGCTGTTCAAGATGGCTGCCGCCGCGGTCAGGTTGGCGAACAGGATCTGGGGCATAGATACCGCCAGCTCGATACAGTTTTTGTCGGTGGGCAGGTGATCCTGTGGTTGGGCGATCTCCGGATGCAGGTGGGTCAGGCTGGGAGTCAGATCGTTACCGTCGCGGCGCACGTAGATCTGACAGTTCCCGTAGGTGCCTCGCTGCTCACGACCGGCAGCGTCGCGCCCCACGCCATCGTTGCCGCCGGAGATAAGGCAGATATTCCGGCGATCACGTGAGCAGAAGTCGCTCACCAGCTTACGAGTGGCATGGTTGTCCACCGCCAGGACGACGGTGTCCCCTTCCTGGATCAAGCGGTCGATGCTCTCGGCAGTCAAGTATTCCTGGATGGCCACCACTGAAAGACGTGATTCCGCCAGGTATTCCAGTAGATCCTGCTGCACGACGGTGGCCTTGTTGCCATGATCAAAAAAAAGCATGCGGCTGGCGTTCTTGGGCTCGAAGCTGTCGCCGTCGATCAGGACCAGGCGCAGATCGCAGTTCAGGGAAGCCAGGAACACCGCCCCGTAGCGGGCCACGATGCCGCCCACGCCCCCCAGGCCGATGATCTTCACCGAGCTGCCACTGGGAAGATGAGGTACCAGGGGCTGGTCGCCGGTGAGCCGCTTGGTGGTCATGACGCATCCCCTTTACCATTGCCCCCTCCTTGTTTGGAGTCTGGATTGTAGTATCCGGAGCTGTGGGAGCTATTGGTATTGTTCCAACCCTTGGCAACGACCTGGTAGGTGTGAGCGCGGACCTGGACCTGGTCCAACCATTCCTGCGGTACGTCCAGATTGCGTTGCTGGTAGCCCTCGAGAATCGTCGTGCGGGAGATCATGAACCGGTAGCCGTCCACGACGAATTCGCAGTGCAGATCGGGGGGCTCGTCGTGAACGCGTCCCACCACGATGTGCACGCCGGCCTGGTGAACTTCGTCTAGCTTGTCCTTGTAGGAAGCGTAGGCGGCCTCGTCGGCGTGGCTGTGGATGTCGCCGATCAAGCTCAGGTTGGCGTCGAGCTCGGTGGGCAGATCGTATTTCAGGTCCATCGGGTACGGCTTGCCGGTGAAGCTTTGCCCTACCGTGGCCTCCTGGCGGGGGACGTGGAAACTGATCTCACCAGCCTTCTGGTCGTAAAGCAGCAGCACCATCGCCTCGGCGGCATGCCGTGTGGCCACCTTGGCGAAGAATCCCACGACGAGTTCGAACTGGGCTCTGGGAATTTTCGGATACCGCAGCGTGAGTGACGCACTGTGAGGGTTCAGCTCACGAGGCCAGCGCGGCGCCGGCACGCAGGACCGAAAGAACTGATGGTTGCGGCAAAAGTACAGGCCGCTGGCGCTGAGCACGTACGCAGCGGGATCGTCGGGCAGCTCTGGATCCGAATCGGTCTTCAGGTAGACGGGTGTGACGAGGTTGGCATCTGCCTTATTCATGCGAACAACTCCAATATGGTTTGCCGCGCCCGCCGGGTTCGAGAGCGACCGTTACTGTTGAAGATCAGGCGGGCCAGGTCGCTTGCCGAGGTCGGTCCGCCTCGGTTCACCTCAAGATTCTGGAAGATGCGCTGGGCCACCTCGTCCAGACTCATACCGACCTCGAGCCAGGGGACATCCAGAACGAAGTTGGGATCCTTTTCTGTCTCCTGTTCCCACCGTTCGATGGTGGCGATCCGCTCGTCCTGTCCGGTTGACTCGCTGAACCAGCTGGCGGCCTCGTGGTCTTCGCTGCTGTAGTTGAAACCGGTCTCCAGCAGGCAGTGCAGGAAGGTTTGCAGGCTGCGGCGGATCCCCTGATTGGTGTTGCTGGTTTCCTGCGGGCTCAGGCTGGATCGCATGAGATGCTGGGTGCAGATCCAGGACAACGGTTTGCCTGCGGGCGGGTCGAACTTCGAGCAGTTCAGCAGCGCGGGATACAGCAGCTCGTCGTCCAGGCTGCACAACGGTCCCGAGCGGAAGAAGCACTCGTTGGCCGAGGTCAGGTAGAGACGGCACCCCCGGCGCGAGTGGAACACCGCCAGCACCACCAGGTAGGGCAGGGCGATGCGCACCGAACGGTACTTCGCCTCCGGACCGTAGTGGGCCGGGGAATCGGCAGCGATCCACTTGAGGTTGAAGACCCGCGGAGGTGTTTCATGCACCATGATGGTCACGGGGCCTCTGGCCAGGATGGCTTTGATGCCGTCGGGCAGGATGGCCGAGCCGGTATCCATGCGCGGAGGGTTCACCAGTTCCATCAAGCGGCGGAAGGGGATGGTAGCCTTCTCTCCCTCTGGAGATATGGCCGTGACCTGATCTCCTTCGATGCTGATTCTCTGGCTTCCCTTCTCGCCCGCCCGGCGGATGAACATCAGCATCTGCCCCGGTTGCACCGTGGCGTCCTCGTCCGCCTGGTTACCGTCCAGGATGGCCTGGCTCTGAGTGTCGAGGTCGAACCGGTCGCCGTACCGCCTGCGGATCTCACCCACACTCATGCCGCCCACCGGCAGCTGCTCGGCGAAAGGTCCGCTGACCACGTAGGCGTGCGTGTCGCCGGTCGGTGCGAGGGGATCACCCAGACCATTCGGCCCGGAGCCTTCACTCGTCCTGTGAGGTCGTATGATCTCTTCCATGGCTCAGCTCCTTTATCGTCCAGGCCTGCACGCGGGGCGCGCCAGCCCGGACCGGGCTAGGCAGCACCCAGGATTTGATGGGGCAGCAGTGACGGTTGCTCGATACGGCGCAGGCTCACCACGTGAATGCCATCGGGCAGATCGACGTAGTCCCTGACGTTGATGGTGTGCAGCAGGTTGATCACGGAGCGGATCTGGGAGTCCAGAGCAGTGATCAGAACGCCGGGATTCAGGGCTTCCCGGTCGCCGTTCTGAATCTCGGCCTGACAGGCCAACCGGGCCGCTTGGTGCACGGCGCGCTCGATGAGGCTCGCTGTCAGGAAGTCGCGGCGATATTTCCTTAGGGGCTGGGCTGAACCCGCACACTCGATCTCCACCAGCGGCCGCTCCTGATCCTCGGGGCGGAACAACCAGCCGGACACCTCGGCCAGCAGGCTGCGCACAGCCTCGCTGGCAAGATTGCTGGCAGGATTGCTGGCAGCCTCGCTGACTGGTTCGCTGGTCAGTTCGGATCCGCCAACCCCGGCCAGCGGCAGCCCCCTGATGTGCTTGGCCAGAACGGCGCAGAACGCCGCGCGGCTCAGGCGGCCGAAATTCTCGACCTTACCCGAGACCCGACGTAGAAAGGCGTGATCGCACTGATGGGCCACGTTGGAGGTGGCTACCACGATGGCGAAGGCATCCCGCAGTTCGGGTCGGGAAGGGTCCAGGCGCTGCAGGATCGTGGTCATGATGCGGTCGTAAATGGCCTCCTGGCCGCGCTGCCTGGCGAGACCGTCGACCTCTTCGAGCACGACCAGGACGGGCAGCTCGTGAACCGTGCCATCGGCGGCCACGAACGGCTTGGCGGCCAGCTGTTCGATCTCGTCGAAGAACCGCTCCAGATTCTGGTCGGACTCGCCCAGCCACTTGCTCAAGAACTGGCCCGGACGCAACCGCAACACACGGTGTGGTAGCTGCTCTACCGGAGTACCCGTGATCTCGGCCATCACCTCGTAGATGCTCCGTTCCAGAGCCATGAGGCTGTAGGTCTTGCCGGAGCCGCTGACCCCCGACAGGAACCGCAGTTCGCAACGCGGCAGGCGATAGCGTCGCCGCATCTCCGGCATGAGCATCTCCTGGCGTACATGCTCGGTCAGTTCCTCGATGTAGGCGGGCGGCGCACCCAGATCGCGTTCCGGCACGATGTCGGGTACGGGGCGGCGGTCCAGGAACCGGAAATGGGAGAGCTCGTCCTCGGCGGGCAAGGCGGTGTAGGCCATCATCCGCCGGGTACATACCAGCAGGTAGCTGCCTGGCTTGACCTGATCCGCCTTGAGTTGTTCGCACAGGTCCTCCGAGGCGAGAAACACGAATCGCTCGTGATCGCGCAAGCTCACCTCGATCCGGCGGCTGTCCAGACACCTCTCCAGACGCGCACGCTCGCCGGTTTCCGGTGGATTCGGATCGCGGGACAGCACAGCCTTGCCGCTGGCCTCGATCAGCACCGAGTCGCCGCGGCGCAGACTGCCGGCCAGTTCCTGATCCGGCACGAAGATGAAGGCCTTCGAGCCGTCCTCCAGGGCCACGCTGGCCCGGCTGCCCGTCCCGTTGCCGTCCATGCTGCCCAGGTAAGTGGCCGTACGCAGGGGGCCGGACTTCATCTCCTGCATCAGTTCTTCCAGATCCATGACCTTCTGGGTGTAGATGGACGTGGGAGACTGGGCCGACCCCGCCGCCTTGAGGAGGGAATGCAGCACCTCGCTCGTCTCGTCGCTTTCGTCCATGCACATGTGCATGAGCAGCTTCTTGCGGTGCTCCCAGGGCACCGATTCGCTCACCAGCATGGACGGGATTTTGCTCGTCTTCTTGTCCGCCGTGTTCTTGCTTGGCATTGCCACCCTCCTTTGCAGCCGGAACCAGCCTGGCCATCGGGTCAGGATTCATCTGCCACCAGCGGCCAAGCCGCGGTGTCGAACTCGGGTATCACGTGAAATCCTCTCTCGACCAGAAAACCCTGACTCAGCCCGAACAGGCTGTGGGCTGGCTCACCCCGGGCCGAAGAGCCGAAGATGTGACAGAGCTGCCAGGGCTGCTGGTGGAACACCGCCCGGCTCCAGTTGTGATCGTCGGGGGAGACGAACACCGACGTGCGCGGGCAGGTCTTTTGCTTGGGGCAGACCTCGCAGGGCGGTTGATTCGAGGGCAGGAAGTTGTGACCATGGGCTTGTCCCAGGATGCGTTGGCTGCGTGTGGCGGGTCGCGCCTGCCGCGCGCGCATGACTGCCTGGATGTGGGCCCAGCTCTGGCTGGAGTAGAACAGGGAAAACGCGGTCTGCTCGGCATCCCGTGCCTCGAGAGCGTCACAGACGACGGCAAACAGCTCGCCACTCCGTGGGCAGGAGCAAAGTGTTCCCACCAGGACCGCGCCGGTCTCCACTGCCGGCTGACTGGCGGCGCCCAGCCGCGAGTAGCGCTCGGCCTGGACGTAAGCTTGCTCGGTGTAGAAGACCGGGATGTCCTCACTGTCGATGTTCCCCACCGGATCAGCCTGGTCGAGCAACGGCTCCAGGGGAACTTTCAGCGCGGTCAGAGGCTGCGATCGTGCCTCCATGGAGAAGGGTGCTGTCCGGGCCGGCTCGGCGGCGCGACCCGGGGAGTGAGGTTCCGCAAGCAGCTTGAAGTAGTACAAGCCGTGGGGTTGCAAGGCCCCCGCTTCCACCAGGCGTTGCGCCGCACGCGACGCCACGCTCTGCAGGCTCTTCATGGGAAACTCCTGGCGGTGACACTCACCCCCCGGGCGGGTCAACTCGATGGCGAACCCGGTGCACGACGTCGAGTCCTTCGCGGGGATGGGAACCAGACGGGAGGGAACCCCGGCCAGAGGCTGGCTCAGGTCACCCTTGCGCAGGCAACCGGCAAGCCAGGCTTCACTCCTGGCGTCGGCCAGGTCCTCGTCGAATACCGGCTCCCAGGCTACTTCCGGCCCATCCGTCTTCAGGCGCACCGAAACCCACAGGTCCCACGCCTTGGTGCGAGCTGAACTCTCTGCTGGCATCGTGACCCGCATGGCAACACCGCCCTATCCGAGGTGTGACTTGGGTACGACCGTCAGCTTGGCATTGGTCTCGATCTGATCGCCAATGGCCACGCTGTCGTCCAGAAAGGCACTGGACCGCTCGTCCCGCAGGGCCCACGGCACGTCCGCCGGCAGGGACATGCGGTTGGCCAGCGCACTGGCCACCGCACCCGCCGGCAAGGACGGCTGCACGTCCCCTGCGACGACCTTGTGGGTTCCCGTCACATCCGTGACCTCGAACTCGAGCAGATCGAGGGCCGGATTCGCGGGGGCGAGCACTGCTGCCCGTGTTTGGCTCATGGCTCTCCTCCTTCAGTTGGCGGGCTACGCCCGCGGTGTGTGGACTTCCAGAGCGCGGCAAGACACTGAGCCGTCGGCCAGGAAATCCGCCGCCTGGACCAGTCCCCCCACGGCATAGCGGAGGGCTTCCAGGCCGGTCCTCAACAAGGGGTCCAGAACGGAAGCAGGAACCCCAGTCAGATCCACCTCGGCCAGCACGACGTCGTCCGGCGCCACGCCGATCCGGACCAATTTCCAGCGGTTGTGTCCTTCCAGGAGCAGTTCCTCGAGCCAGCGGGATCGCCCCGGGGGCAGGTCACCTGGCAGCCGAGGTAATAGCGTACAGCTCAACGCCAAGTGATCCGGCTCGTACACCACGCTGATCTGTCTGAGGATGTGACCCACCTGCACAGTCAGATGCTCCTGAGGCAAGCAGGCATCGACCAGGTGTCTGGCCGGCAGCTCCCAATCGGTCACGGGTTTACCTCCGGCGGTGGCCAGACCCCAGGCGAGCGTGTCTCGCATGAGCCACGCACCCTCCTCGCCCTGACTTCGGGGGTCGGTCACCGCCAGGATCGTGGGGGGAACCTCGAAGATCGGTTGCACCTCATGGGCGATACCATCGACGCGGGTTTTCCACAGACCGGGCCGACCCAGTTGCTCGCGCAGGAGCTCCTGTGGCTGGGGTCGCCATTCAGCGCGCAGGGCTCCCCAACCCGCTTTCACATCGAAGACGATGGCATCGGGTTGGTACTCTGATACCTGCCCTGACCGGGTGACCGAACTGCCAGGATGACTGTAGATCTGGGAATCACCCGCGGCAGTGAAACCCAGCTCCACCAGTACCGCGTGCCACAGCTTGGCCGAGACGTTGAAGACCTCGCTCATGGTTGGCTGCCTCCTGTGCTATTGGCGTCGCTCACCGCCTGGCAGTCCGCGTCGCCGAGAAACGGAACCCGGGACAGCGGCACATGAGATAGGTGCTGCTGCCACCATCTCGCCGCGTCACGGTTCAGCACGCCGGCGGGATCGTCCGGGTCGATCATGACCGACTGCATGCTGAGGGCGCCGTAGGCCATCAAGACCAGCTCCTTGACGCGGATCCCGGCGGGAAGCTGAGCACCCAGACACAACGGTTGAACCGCATCGGGCACGACGTTGGCGTGCCACACGCGTAAAGGTGAGAGAATCTGTACGAAGGCCACACCGGGCAGAGGTCGACTCAGGGCCTCCTGTCGGTAGGTGATCCCCAGCAGCGCTCTTCCTGCCACGAACAGCTCACCGCCCGGCTGGGGCATGCAGGGCACGGGCACTCTCAGCAGCACCGCAGCCCGCATAGTGGTGCGCAGATCCAGGAACTCGACCTTCATCCGGCCCGCAGGTGCGAGCTGACCGAGAGCCAGCAGGTCCCAGGCCTCGGCTCGTTTGCGGCTGCGCCAGCCGGCACTGCCGCCAGAAGCGAGATCGACCAGCTCCAGCTGCTGTTGCCGGTCCGGACTGAGCTTGATCCCAGCTAGGCAAGACAGGCCTTCAGGGCTGGCATCTGGTGCGCTGGACCTTAGCGACTGAAATCTCATGACTGTTCCCTTTCGGCTGTGACGGTATCCTGGCGAAAGCACACACCCTGGTCACCTTCCTGAACCACGACCCAGCGCGGGGTTGTCGGGGTCAACAGCCGCAAGGGCTGATCGACCTGAGTGGCCAGGAGTGCCAGCGACACCTGCCGTTGGCTGAAAAAGGGCAGGCCCGTGACGGCCTGGCCGCACTTCCGACAGGTTCCAACCGCCTCACCCAGGCTGTGGAATTTGCCGATGGGCTGTCGACGGCCGCAGCCATCGCAACGGCCCGCCTGGACGAATTCCCACTCGTCCACCGTCAAAGCCGCCAGGCTCTGGCGGGACGGTTCCACGATGCCGGCGGTCCTGGTCAGTTCCGAAAGCGTGCAGTCGCTCAATGCTCGAGGGGGAGACATCTGCTGCCACGCCACGTGCTCGCAACGGCAGTGAGGATTCCACGGCAAGGGGGACACGATACTCTTGTGGCTGTATCCGCAGTACTCCGTCAGACAATCGCCGGTGTCCTCTCCCAGATTCAAGACGTGCCGCGTCAGCTGGATCATGGCCAGGTTGGCTGCGAGGGAGCAGAGGAAGCTGAAGCTGGCCGTCACCGGACCCAGGATTTGCGGTGTCCATGATGCCGCTGATCCGCCCTCGCAG
>CBDURX010000031.1:0-10570 GCA_965369485.1 uncultured bacterium
CGGGCCAGTCGATCCAGCTCCTCGTCGGGAATGTCGCTCATGATCCGGATAGAGTGCTGGTATTTCTTGGAGAGTTGGTCGAGCCAGACGTGGATGTTTTTGGCTATCAACACCACGTTGGACATCCAATCCCTGTCCTCGCTGAAGCGCTCCGGCTCGGGGAGTTCATCGATGCGACGGCCAAACTCCAGGACTGGCACCGGGCCTGGCCCCATGCCGCGCAACCGCTGATCCTCGCGCCAGATATCCTGTGCCAGCACCAGCTGATTCCGCAGGGCGGTAGGCAGGTAATCGCCCCAGTTCTCGTGGATGTACGCGATCTGGCCAGCAAGCGAGTCCGGAGAGGCACGCATGGGAGCGCGCAGGAAGTGGAAGAGGGACATCCCAGCCTTCTGAAAGGGTGGCTGCCCTTCACAGAACTCTTCCAACCCCACCACGAACGGTACGTAGGGTGACTGCCGTTGCAGATCGGCATCGTCGAACAGGTCCCGGAAGGGACGGGTTGCCGGGTTGCGCATGGACAGGTACAGCAGGATGATCTCGATGATGGTCGCATCGCGGTTGGCCACCCCGTCCACGGATTCCGCCAGGAACTGCTTGTCGGTCAGCCGGCCGATCAGAACATTTTGCGGCGGAAAGAGGCGGACGAAGGCTGGTGGCAGCTTGGTCAGGTCCTCGGCGCCGAGCTGGGCCTCGCACCACTTCAACCCTGCGGCGAGTACCCCCGGATTGTCCGCGATGAAGTACCGGCGCGTCACGAACCGCAGCACGTCCGTTATCAGCCCCAGGAACATGAGTTTCTCGGCCTTCAACGGGGCGATGTCGTGGGTTTCCTGATGCCGCTTCTCGTTGACCTGCTGGGTCAAGACGCGTACGGACTGGAGGCTCTCCCCGGCGCCCGGCAAGAAAGGCAGCTCGAATCGCTCGTGGGCCTCGCCCGAGAGTGGGAAGCCGTAGGGGAAGTAGGCGTGCAATTCGTGGCCGAGGAGTGAGTCGCTCATCATGATTGCCTTCAGAGAGACGGTCTCGATAATTAGGGAACACGGTACGTTACCCGCGCCGCAGCGTGAGTGTCCATCGGTGCTGAACGGGACCGGGTGTGAACCGGCACACATTATAGGGGTTTCCGCGGCCGTAGCCAAAGCTTGTTCGCCGTCTGACCGCTGTTCCTCCCACGCCGCCTGGAGAAGACCAGACGGCGCGGTTGGAGGCAGGGTAGAGGTGGGGATGATCGTGGGTGGGGCCTAATTCTCCTTTTCTACCTGCGCCTCTTCGAGAAGGCTTTCAAGGTCGATGTCCAGATCGACACCTTCGAATTCTTTGGCAAGCTTCGCCAGCAAGGACAGGTCGATTTCGCCGACGATGTTCACGAATACCGCCTCGCTGTCAGATTCGTATACCATGACCATCAGGCCGATGATATTCTCGCTGTCGTGCTTGACGTTGACGTTGACTATCTCGTCTCCGGATTTGATGTGGATCAAACGCTTCCAGTCATCGGCTTTCAGTCTCTTCGCGATCTCATCGAACTGGCTCCTGACCTCTTCCGCATAGTCTTCGTCGAACTCGAAGGCCTTCACCCGGATGGATTGAATCTTCGACAGCGCTTCGATGAGTTCGGGATTTTCCTCGTCCGACACACCAAGCGCCATTTTCAGTATCTCGGGCCCCAAGTCGATATCGGTAACCTCTTCCGCATCCGACGGAATCTGGATCTTCTCGAGATCCACGTAACCGGGCATCTTCTCGAGGTCCGTGTCCCCGGCCCGAACACACGTTCCGCCGGCTAGAAGCATTAACAGGGGAATGATGATGAGGACGATCTTCATCCTTGGCCTCCTAGTGACTGTTCCCAGGCCTTGTGCAGGGAACCTTTGATGACTTGCGGCAACTGCTCGCCGAGCACTTCTGCGAGAGCGTCTCTTCTGGATCTATCGATCACCTGGACGGTGTATATCAGGCTCCACGTCGCCTGCTGACGGGCTACCAGGATCTGTTCCGGTGTATAGGGGGATTCCGTGGCACTGTCCTGCTGGGGCAGTGTCTGCCACAACAGCAGGACTATAGCTGCCGCCGCGGCCGTTACCACGGCACTCTTCCAGCCGAAGGGCCGGGGACAAATAGGCCACGTGGCTGACCGCGAACGGCGTCCGGGCGAGGTCTCGGCATCCTGAAAGATGGTGCCCCTGACGATGCGGTCCGTGACCTTGTCAGGGCAAGGCGGTTCGGGCAACGTGGCGAAGGACTTCCTCAGCTGCCGCTCCTGGTCCAGTGCCAGGCGGCAGGCGTGGCACTCCCGGAGGTGTGACTCCACCCTGGCGGAGTCATCCGCGGCCAGATCACTATCGTAGAATCGTTCCAGCAGTGGTTCGATGTCACAGCAGTCGTGTTTCATGACTCGGTCATCCTGTCCGTGATCTTGGTTCGATCCGGATCAAACCCGGATCAAACCCGGATCAACAGTTACTCTCCATCTGTTCACTCTGCTCATTCTGGTCGCTCAGCGAACCTGCCAGGATGCGCTTCAATGCTTGCCTGCCCCGGTGAACCTGGACCTTCACCGTGTTGGTATTGGTGTGCGTGATCTCACCGATCTCCCGGTAGGTCAGCCCCTGGAAGTAATGCAACAGCAGAAAGCTTTGCGTCGTGTCGGGCAGATCCTCCATGGCGGTCAGCAGGATTCTTTGCCTTTCATCCAGTTCGAGAAACTGTGTGGGGTCACTGTCCACTGACATGGTCGCCTGGGTTGCGAGGCGGTGCAGTGTCTCCTCGTCGTTCAGACCGATCGGGGCCCGCTGCCGACGCCGTTTCACATCGATGCACAGATTGTGGGTGACACGCACCAGCCAGGCCTGCATCCCTTGCCTGTCCGGTGCCTTGCAGCGCTGCCACAACCTGATGAACGCCTCTTGCACGACATCCTCCGCATCCTCGTGATTCTGCAGGAAGTACAAGGCATAGCTGTAAATACGATGCCGCTGGCCCTCCAACAGTTCCTGAAAGACGTGTCGACTCATGTCCATATTCAAAGAACGCCTGAGGTTTGAAATGGTTACACGGCGAGATGAGAATTTGGCCAGATCGCAGGCAATCGGTTAAACTTGAGCAGGTCCCATGACTCAACGTAAACACAAATCCGCTCAGCCCGCGCGTACGTCCGTTCGTCCCGCGCATGCCAGCCTCCGCTCCGCATCCTCCACCGGGAAGGAACGGCCATGGCGGAGTCTGTTTGTCGCCCTGGTGCTCCTGGCTGCCGGATTGGTGGCCGTTCTGTTGTGGCCCTGGCGAGATGGCGATCTGCCTGCCACTTCTCTCGGTCGGCTGGTTGCGCCGGGCGCCGCCGCCGGGTACAACCTGTTGCTGATCAGCCTCGACACCACGCGACAGGACCGGTTGGGTTGCTACGGCTACGCGGCCGCACATACCCCGGCCATCGACGGGTTGCTCGCCCACGGTGTGCGGTTTGACGACGCCGTGGCCAGCGTGCCGGTCACACTGCCGTCCCATGCCACACTGTTGACCGGCCTTGACCCACCGCGTCACGGTGTGAGGGACAATGGTCTGTACAAGCTGGCTCCCGAACAGGTCACCCTCGCCGAGCGGCTCGCCGGACACGGCTACGAAACGGCCGCTTTTCTGGGCTGCTTCGTGCTGGACGCCCGTTTCGGGCTGGATCAGGGGTTCACGATCTATGATTTCCAGGTGACCACTGCGGGCTACCGCCCGCGGATGCCCGATTTCAACGAGCGCGCGGCCGATGCCGTGACCACGGCGGCCATCACCTGGCTGGATGGACGGCCCCGGACGGGGACTCGACTGCCCTTCTTTCTCTGGGTGCACTACTTCGATCCGCACCTGCCGTACAGCTCGCCGCTGGCCCTGCTGCCAGAGTTCTCAGGCCGGCCCTACGATGCGGAGATCGCTTTCGTCGACCAGCAACTGGCGCGGTTATTGACAGCCCTCGACCGCCTCGCGCTGCGTCAACGTACCCTGATCATCCTCGTGGCCGATCATGGAGAAGCGCTGGGCGATCACGGCGAGCCGACCCACGGCATGCTGCTTTACGAGGCGACTGTCCGCGTGCCTCTGATTCTCTCCTGCCCGTCCCTCTTCGCGCGAGGCTGGCGGATCGACGATCGGGTCGTCGGTCTGGTCGACGTGGTGCCGACACTGTGCGAGCTGCTGGGTGTGACGCTGGAAGCCGGCGAATGCGACGGCATCAGCCTCCTGGGGGAAGATCCGGGCACGGACCGGGCGGTCTATCTGGAAACGGAGACACCCCTGAATCAGGCCGGCTGGAGCCCGCTGTTCGGCCTGAGAACCCATACCGCCAAGTACGTGCTGGCGCCGACCCCCGAATTTTACGACCTGCAGGCTGATCCGGGCGAGACGCGGAATATCCACGACCGGTCGCCAGCGACTCTGACCGCCTTGCAGAAGGCACTGCCGGCGCGCATGACAGACGCTGCGACGACGACTGGAGAGGGGCAGACGTCGATGAACGCGGCGGCCGCGGCCGAGCGCGTCCTCGACGACGAGGAGATCCAGCGTTTGGGTTCGCTCGGCTACGTGCAGCTGAAGCGGCGCGGAACGGATGGCCCCTTGCCCGACCCGAAGCGGATGATGCCGGTCTTCAACCAGGCGTTGAGGGCCGAGGAGCTGTACGGGCAAGGACGCTACACGGAGGCGGCGGATCTGGCGGAGCAGGTGCTGGACCGCTGCGAAGGTTGTGCCCAGGCGGCCCGGGTTCTGGCGTTCAGCTACTTGCGACTCGATCGCCCCGCTGCGGCCATCGCTCTCTTGCGGGAATCGGTCGCGAGGGGTCAGGACGTCTTTTTGATCCGCTCGCTGGTTCAGGCGTTGATCATCGACGAGCAGTACACTGCGGCCGAACAGGTGCTCGATCTCTATGCGGAGGTCGCACCGGATGACGGTCGGGTGCCACTTTTACGTGGCGACTGCCGGGGCCGGCTTGGTCACACTGCAGAGGCTCTCGCCCTCTACGAGGAAGCCATCCGCCTGGACGAGAATCGCGTCGGCATCACCGCTCGCGAGCGGATCCTTCGGGTACGGGCGCAATGATCTCTCCTGTGCCGTCGCCTTCCCGTGTCGAGCTCGAGTTTCAGGCTCCAGCAGTCAGTGCTTCCGCCAGCGCCTTGCCCTTGTGCAGGGTTTCTGCGTATTCCTGCGCCGGATCGGAATCGTAGACGATGCCGCCGCCCACCTGATACAGAGCCCGGCCGCGCGTGCAGAGAATGGTGCGGATGGCGATGTTCAGATCCATGGTCCCTGAAAAGCTCAGGAACCCGATGGCGCCGGTGTAGACGCTGCGGCGGGTCGGCTCCAGTTCTTCGATGATTTCCATGGCGCGGATCTTGGGGGCCCCGGTGATGGAACCTCCCGGGAAGGCGGCGCGGAGCAGGTCGACCGGTCCGGCGGCCGGCCCGAGGCGCCCTTCGACGGTGGAGGTGAGGTGGAACACGGTGGGGAAGGTTTCCAGGCCGCAGAGCTCCGGTACCCGCACCGTGCCGGGAACGCAGACACGGCCGAGGTCGTTGCGCATCAAATCCACGATCATGACGTTCTCTGCCCGGTCCTTCTCGCTCGCCAGGAGTTCCGCGGCGAGACGGCTGTCCTGGCGAGCTGTTCCGCCGCGGGGCCGCGTCCCCTTGATGGGGCGTGATTGTACCCACTGCTCCTCGACGCGCAGGAAGCGTTCGGGGGAGGCGGAGACCACGTCCACTTCCGCTGTATGCAGGTAGGCGGCGAAGGGGGAGGGGTTGATGACGCGGGTCTGCAAGTAGAGAGCGAAGGGATCGCCCGCGAAATCGATCTCGAATCGTTGCGAGAGGTTGGCCTGGAAGATGTCCCCCGCGCCGATGTATTGCCGGACCCTCTCCACGGCGCGCTCGTATTCCTCGCGGGTGAAGTTGGCGTGCAACTCTCCACGCACCCGGAATCCATCGCCGGCACGGGTCTCCTCGTCAGACGGCTCGGCTGCCGTCTCGAGGAGGCGGCGGAAGAAGGCGAGGCGTTCCCGTGCTCTTTCTGCGCCGCGGGCTCCGGTGGCGGGAAACCCGGTGGAGATGAGGAAACAGTGGCCGGAAGCCAGCTCCTGCGCGACGACCACGTCGTAGAATCCCAACTGCATCTCGGGGAGATCCAGGTCGTCCTGGGCCAGAACGGGGATTCGCTCGACCCTGCGGCCCAGATCGGAGGCGAAGTAACCGGCGGCGCCGCCCTGGAACGGCGGCAGGCCGGGCCGAGGGGCAAGACGGTAGGTGGCGAGGAGCGAGGCGAGCGCTGCGAAGGGGTCGCCTGTGAACGTTTCATCGCCGTCTTCGTCTCCGGCGGTGTAACGCTGGACGCGGATGTCGGTCCCGCGGGAGGTGAGGGTGAGGAAGGGAAAAGCGGAAAAGTAGCTGTACCGGCCGACGCTCGCCATGGGCAGTGAAGAATCCAGGAGAATGGCTCCCGCGCAGGCGTGCAGCTCCTCGAAGCAGGCGAGCAACCCCCCCGTCGGCGTCAACTCCTCGACGATCGGCAAGGGAGTAGTCATCGCCCTCCTGACGGCACGCGCACGGGCCGCGGTGTGAAACTGACGCGGCCGTCAGCCCGGTCCACGCCAACACTGAAATTCCGGTCGGCCCAGTTGGGCGAGTCGGGCGGGTCGAGCCAGTGCTCGTCGTTCTGTAGCTCTCCCCAGTACCGGTCCTGTCCGCCGACGTCCAGGAACAGGCCCAACGAAGTCGTGTCGGCGAAGTAGGTGGAGACGCCGCCGCGGGCGCGGAAGCTTTCGTTGTTGATGGCCTGGCCAGGATGAGAAATCTCCACAGTCTGGTAGTGGTCGTTGCCGCCGGCGTCGATGAGCATGGCCACGCTACGGTTCAGCGACTGGCCCAGGCCGCTGCCGTCGACGCGGTAGAGGTCGTCGCCGCCCAGGTCCACCAGCAGTGCGACGGTGAAGTCGTGGCCCAGGCCCAGGGAGAGGCGTGAGTTCTCCTCGGAGAGGTGCTTGTCGTCGCCCGCCTCGTCCACCATCACACCTATGCAGAAGTGAGCGCCCGTGCCCTGGGACCAGGCCACGCCGTGGTACTCGTCGTCGCCGCCGCGGTCGTGCAGCACGCCGATGCCGAACCAGTAGCCGGTTCCCATGCTCCAGTTGCCCGCCTCGTAATAGTCGTTGCCCTCGCCGTCCAGCAAGGCGCCCAGGCCGCCGGCCCAGCTGTGCCCGTCGGCGCCGTCGCCGCGGCGACCCATGCCGCAGCCCTGGGCATTGCTGACGCTCACGTCCAGTTCGGGGGAGTGGTAGGACGGCCGGTCGGTCACCGTGTGGGCTCGCACCGCGACGTACCGGTCGTCGCCACTGCGGTCGGCCAGGACGCCGACGCCGTTGCCGCCGCCGAAACCCTGACCCTCGGCCCAGAGTCTGTACTCGTCACGGCCCGACGCGTCGAACAGGAGGCCGATACCGAAGTACCCGCAGCCCTGACCGCTGTATTTGATGAAGTACCGATCGTCGCCTGCATAGTCGGCGCAGAGGCCGAGGCCGAACTGGCCGGCGCCCTGGCCGTAGTGACGGGCCTCGTAGCGATCGTTCCCCTCCACATCCAGCAGGATGCCCACGCCGCAGAGGCCGGCACCCTGGGCGGGTTGTTCCGCGCGATAACTGTCGTTTCCGCTCATGTCCAGCAGCAGACCCAACGGCCGATCCGCTGTGGAGGCGGCCACGCCGCCCAGGTACAGATCGTCACCGCCCAGGTCGACGATCAGCAGTGCATCGGTCCCGTCCAGTTCGTCGTTGCCGCCGCCGCGGATCCGGATCCAGCCCCAAGGCGTCTCCCAGTCGCAGGTGAAATCGCGCGGCACTCCCTGCAGGTCGAGGCGTGCCAGGGCGATGCGCGCGGCGTCGAGGGCCTCGGCACTCTTCAGGCCCGCGTACCACATGCTGGCCTCGTCGATGGTGCGAGCCACGTCGTCCACCTGGGGACAGTAGTCCAGGGCGTCGATCAACTCCTCGCCCAGGTTGTACCGCTTTGCCACCACCGTGCGGTCGGCCGCATCCACCTTGCGAAAGGCGAGCTCCGCCCACCGGTAGGCGTCGACCACGTTCAGGACCAGCTGGCCCAGGACGGAATCGACATCCGCCGGGAGGGGCTCGGTCAGCGCGGCCAGGTCTTCCGGTATCTGGGGATAGGGGGACGTCGTGCCGAAGGTGATGAATTCCGTGGGCCGGCCCGCTGCGTGGATCAGCTGGACGATTGCCTCGTCGAGGGGCGTTCCGGGCGCAACCACGTTGGCGCTGTAGCCGCGGAAACCGCCGAACTTGGGATCGACTCCGAGCTGCTGGACCGCTTGGTAGAGACGGCCGCTGCCACGGGCCGCTTTCTCGTCCCGCGAGGCGGGATCGAGCTTTTCCCAGGCCGTCTGGCCCAGGGCGCGACTGTAGGCGATCACGTCCAGGGGTGCGGCGAACAAGGCGTCGAAGGCCCGCAGCTTGTAGGGAACGTCAGGAAAGCGCGGCCACCACCCCTTGGGCATCCAGCCCAGATCCTGGCGCTGCATACCCACCAGGGCCAACGCCTCGTCCAGGGCGTCGGGCTCTGGGGGAGGCTGGTCCGCAGGCTGGCCAACGACCTGAACACTCGAAATGAGAATGATGACAGCAACGAGCAACCAGAATCGCGTCATGGTGGGCTCCCCCCGGCCGGGAGTGGGAGTGATTTGTGCTGGTGGACAACGGTGCAGGCGACCAGCGCCGTTGCGCCATGGCTCCAGCGGGAACCTATCCCATCCGTTGTAGGGCATGGCGCAGGCGGGAGCAACTCATTCGTGCCCGGACGAACCGCGTCCGGGCGTGGCCGTAAATAACGAGCCGCTGGATACTTGATCTAGACAAATTATATCCGTATATGTTATAAGCATGGTGGAGATGAAAAACGAGTGTTCGCTCCATAGATGGGTGGCAGTCTTGAAAAAATATCTGTTTCTGCTGTGCGCCACGATTCTCGTCATCTCGCTGCCGGTTTCTGCACAGGCCACGGGGAAGACGGCCTACGCACAGATTGGTCTCGGTCTTCCTGCCAATGTCGACCTGTTTTCCCTGCCGCTCTTGATTCCCTTCGGCCCAACCGGGACCTTCCCCGCTGATTTGAATTTGATCATGGAAATGAACGGTGCCGGTGATCCCGATCCAGTTTTCGCGGACGATCCCATCAAGAAGAAGAAGGACAAGAAGAAGAGAAAGTACAAGCCGAAGAGGGCGGGTGGCAGTAGCTGATATATTTCTCCTGGCCTCTCTCTCGCGTCCCGTGACAGTCGTCACGGGTTTTTTTTCAGACTTTCCGGGGTTGGCGGCGGTATGGGTAAAGACGTAAGCTTGACCCGCAGGGGAAAGACGTCGACTGGTTGGAGAGATGGGCCATGGTGTTGAGGCGATACTACGGGTTGTTGTACGGGGTCCTGGTCGTGCTGATCGTGGCGCTGGGAGCCTGGTGGGTCATCTTCCTGACACAAGAGGGCAGGAATTACGAGCGGTACCAGTTGCAGCGCATGGCCACCGACCGGATCCACGCCGAGTACCTGATCCGAACCGTGCCCGAGGTCCAGTCCGATCCCACCGGCCAACTGGGCGAGACCTATCCCCACCTCATTTTCCGTGCAACGGAGGATGGAATCACAGCCGAGATCGATTCGCTTGCTGTCGCGCGCGTTCAGCGAGAGGCGAGGCGCCGGCAGCGAATGTTCACTGGGGAAGGCATCTTTTTCTTGTTACTGCTCGCGGCCGGCACGACCATCCTGACCCTGGCCTACCGCAGCGAGCGGGCCTTCAAGCGGGCGCGGGAGTTGTTCCTCACCGGGGCGACCCACGAGTTGAAAACTCCCCTCGCGAGCCTGCGACTCTACACCGAGACGCTGGACCGTCCGGAGCTGGGCGCTGAGGAGAGTGGCCGTATCCGCACGCGCATGCTCGAGGACATCGGGCGTCTGGAGTTACTCGCGGAACAGATCCTGGCCCTGGGCTACGAAGAGGAGGACAGTCGCAGCCGGTATGAGTCCCTCGACGTGGCGGAGGAGGTCCAGGCCGTGTTGGCCGAGATGGACGGGTTTATTCGCGGACACGGTGCCAGGGTCGAAACCGATCTACTGCCCGACCAGTTCGTACGGGGGCAACGGTTCGTGTTCGCCTTGGTGCTGCGCAACCTGCTCAGCAACGCCGTGCTCCACTCGCCGCCCCCTGCCCGGGTTGCCATAACATCGGCCCGTGAAGGGCAATGGCTGCGGCTTTCCGTGCAGGATCACGGCCCGGGCATCCCGCGGGCCGAACGCAAGCGTATCTTCCAAGAGTTCGTGCGCGCGGTGGATAGAGGCGGCTCTCATGCTCCGTTAAAGGAAGGCCACCGCCACTCCGCGGGCGCCGGTCTCGGTCTCTACCTGGTCAAGCGCAAGATGGAAATGATGGGTGGCAAGGTGGAACTGGACAGCGAGGTGGGTAAGGGATCCACCTTCACGCTGGCTCTACCCGTCCACGGCAAGGAGGAACGATGAAGCGTCGCATCCTGGTCGTGGA
>CBDURX010000032.1:0-10298 GCA_965369485.1 uncultured bacterium
AAGGGCTTCCTCGCGTCGGGCGGCGGCTTCCTTGCGCCAGTCGCTTCCTTCGTGGCCAGCGTGTTCCTGCTGTGCGTTTGTCGGGGCGGCGTTGCTCATCTTGGTCTCCTTCGCGTTGGGTGTTTCTTGCCGGCGGGGCGTCGGCCCCGCCGGCGGGCTGGTTTCTCGGGTGGGGCTAGTCGGCGAATCGCTGGACGATGTCGAAGTACTCGCGGATATCCGTTCCGGTCCCCCGGACGCCGTCGAGGGTTTCCTGCAGGCACTCGGCCATCGACCACTGGTCCTCGTGGTCGTCGTAACTGTCGGCCTGGACTTTGTGCGTGAAGGTCTGCCCGTCGGCTTGGTAGATCTCGACGGTGATAAACTCGTCGCCCGGCTTGCGGCTGATCTTGGCGAAGGCCCGGGCCAGGCCTGGGCTGCCGTCGCCCCGGACCGTCCCCTGGACCCGGAATCCCGCCACGAGGACGAGGCGGCCCTCGCCGGGCTGCTGGCGAGGCTGGAGGTAGACCTCGCCTCTCTGACACCGGCAGCGGAGGCCACCTTCGCCACCTCTGTCGTCGACTTCGCGGCCGCCTTGAACCTGCTCGTGAACAATCTCCAGGTCCGGCCTCACCGGGCGCCTTTCCTGCCCGTGCAGATCACAGGCCTGCTCGAGGCCCGTCTCGAGTCCTACGATCTGCTGATCCTGGCCGGCATGAGTGAAGACGTCTTTCCGGGTCGCGTGGAACGGCCCATCTTCCTGAGCGACACGGCTCGCCGTCAGCTGGGTCTGCCCAGCTGGCGGGACCGGATGGCCGAACGGAGTGAACTGTTCCTGCGCCTCCTGCACAATGGAACCAGGGTGGTGATCACCTGGCCGACGGAGAGGCTCGGGCAACCCTGCCTGCAGTCCTCCTTCGTCAGCCGCCTGGGCATGAGCGGCCATCTCGGCAGCAGTCGGGCAGAGGCCGTACCTCTCTACCGCACGCAATCGCCGCCGCGGGATCTCATCGCTGCGGCCCAGCAGCGGTTCGACACCGAGTCGGCCACGATTCCGGTTCAACCCGGCTCGCGGCCGCTGCGGCACCTGAGCCACACTGCGCTGAAGACTTACCGGGAATGCCCCTACCGGTTCCTGCTGGAGAGCGGCTACGGCCTCAGAGAGGAGGAAGAGGTCCTCGAGGAGTTCCGGCGGCAAGATTACGGAACCTTCGTGCACGAGAGTTTGCGTCGGTTCCTGGAACCCGGCGGTGAGGGACAGGCAGCCCTGGCGGCTGCAGAGGCGACCAGGGCCCAGCGCGTACTGGAAGGAGCGGCGGCGGCACTGTTCGGCGAGGGCGCCGACGCCATGCCCCAGAGACGGTTGTGGGAAGAGACGTTCCGGGAAGCTGTCCCCGGTCTCGTGGCGTTCGAGCTGGAACGTTTTGCAGCCGGCTGGCGGCCTGTACTCCTCGAGAGCGGCTTCGCCTTCACCCTTGGAGATCTCCGTGACTGGTTGCTGGTCGCCGCTCCGGAAGATGGGGGAGCCGAGGGCGCCACTGCTGCCGGCGTGGATCTGCTCCCTGAGCTGGACAGCGCGGCTGCCGCTTTCGCATTGCGGGGCAAGATCGACCGCATCGACGTGCGCGAGGGTAGCGTCAACGTGGCGGTCATCGATTACAAGACCGGTCGCCTGCCCAGTGTGGCGGATGTGCAAGAAGGTCGGGAGTTGCAGATCGTCCTGTACGGTCTCGCCGTGGAGAGTGGCGGCGTGGCTGGCCTCGACCTCGGCTCCTCACCCCGGCTGGATCACGGCGCCTACTACCGGATCCTGCGCCGGGAGTGCGGCTTCAAGTTAAACAAGCCTCATCTGCCCGGCGGCAATGTGGATGGTCGCTCTCTCCTGCGTAGGGGCGCTGAAGAGATCATCCGAACAGCCCTGGCGGCCAGGGATCGTTCCCACCCCTACGCTCTCGTCCCGGGTCACTGGGCAGAACCGCTCCCCGGGCGATTGCCCTGTGCAAACTGTCCATTCCAGGCCGTCTGTCGTCTGGAGGAGAGGCGTAAGCCGCCCCATGTGGCGGCCAAGTTGACCAAGGAATTGATGGGAGGCCGGTAAGGGGCTGGATGAGATGGCTGAGGAAGCCCTGGCGCACATCGGGTCGGTGGTCCCGGTGACCGAGGAGTTCAGACTGTCATGATGGTTTACCGAGCTGACGGACCCGATCGCTGTCGGGGCACTGTCGAGGCGCAAGAGGCGAAGCTACGCGCCACGGCCGTTCAACGTCAGGCGGCCGACCCCACCATGTCGGTCATCCTGCGCGCGTCGGCGGGGTCAGGCAAGACCAAGGTTCTGGTGGATCGTTTCGTACGCCTCTGCCTGGCCGGCAGCCGGCCCAAGGCGATCCTCGCCGTGACCTTCACCAGGAAGGCGGCCGTGGAGATCAAGGAGAGGTTGCTGGAGAGAGCACGCGACTACGCCCAATTACCACCCGGGGATCTCGAGACATTGCTGAGAAAATTACTGGACCGCCAGCCAGAGCAGTCGGAGCTGCTCCGTGCCGCCCAGCTCTACGAGGAGATCCTGGAGGATTTCTCGGGACTGCAGGTGGGAACGATCCACTCCTTCTGCCAGCAGATCCTGGGGCGTTTCGCCGCCGAGGTCGGGCTCGACCCGCGCTTCCAGTTGCTCGAGAGGGAGGACGAACTGTGGGAGGAGGCGCTGGACGCGCTGGAACGGGAGGTAGTTGCTGATGCAGCGGCCCGGGCCGAGCTGGCCAGACTGGCATCCACGCCCACTGAGGTCCGGCGACGACTGACGACGTTGCGGTACGACCGGGTTCACCTGGAACGGTGGCTGGATCGGATCCACCGGGAAGCCGGTGAGGAGAACAGCACGGCCGGCGCCCTTCTCGATTACCGTCGCGCACCACTGTTGCCACGGCTGACCGCCGACCTGCGAGCCGTCCTCTTCGCCGGTACCGTCCTGGCTGACCGGACCGTTCCACGGCTCGCCGATCTGGCCGGGCCGGCGGCGGATGCCGCCGAATTCTTCGCCGCGGACGGCCTGGACAGTGTCGCGGCCGGCGAGACGGAACTGACCGGAGGTTTCCGCAAGCAGACCGCTACCTTGCGGGAAGGGATGCGGCTGACGGCCGCCGACCTGCGGGCGGCAGGTGCCGGCGCGGCTGGGGTTGGTGAGGCAGGCGATGAGGAAGCGGTAGTCCTCCTGCTGGAACAACTGCGGCGCCTGCTGCTGACCGAGGATGCAAAGCTACGCAACTACAACGGCAAGAAGGAGACCAAGGCCGTCCGCCAGGTCACCTTCGCCGCGGCCGCGTCGCCGCTGTTGACGATCCTCGGCCTGGCCGCTCAGCTCGAGCTGTACCGGTGGAACGTACGGTTGTTGCGCTTCGGCCTGGGAGCCCTGGACCTCTACGACGCCTTGAAGCGACGCGACCGCTGCATCGATTTCCAGGACCTGGAGCGGTTGGCCTGGGCGTTGATGCGCAGCGACCTGGGGCCCTACGTCCAGTATCGTTTCGACGAGGCCATCGACCATCTCCTGGTGGATGAATTCCAGGACACCAATCGCAACCAGTGGGAGATCTTGCGGCCTTTCGCCGAGGAATTCCTGGCCGGCGAGTCGGTCCGCGGAATCCGGCGCACCATCTTCCTGGTGGGCGACGTCAAGCAATCCATCTACGGCTTCCGCGGTGCCGATCCAGCCATTTTCGGTGAGGTGGGACATTGGCTCAGCCGACAGGCCGAGACCCCGACCCTGAACCTGCCCACCAACTTCCGTAGCTTGCCGGCCGTTGTCGCTAGTGTCGGCAGCCTGTTCTCGCGCGAACCGCTGGCGTCCGCCTGGCCCCGGGGCGTGGCGGAGACCACCGTGCAGGACGTCGCGCGTGACGAGGCGCCGGGGCACGTGGTCATCCTGCCGGCGATACACGCCGCTGACGAGGAGTTGGGAGCAGACCATCTGGCCGCCGCGACCGCTGTGGACATCGTCCGCCGCCTCACCACTCCGGCTGACGAAGGTGAGGGGACCCGCCAGCCTTATCGATACGGGGACGTCCTGGTCCTGTGCCGCAACCGCACGCACATCGCCACCTATGAACAGGCATTCCGCAGCGCCCGCATTCCCATTGTCCCCGCGGGCCGGGGCCTGCTGGCCAAGAGCCGCGAAGTACGGGATGTCCTGGCTCTGCTGCGCTGGCTGTCCTACCCCAACGACGACACCGCCCTCGCGTCGCTCTTGCGGGCACCCATCTTTCGCGTGGAGGAGGCGACTCTGCAGCACACCCTGGCTTTGCGCAACCAGGACGCCTCCCTGTGGTCCGTCCTGCTGGGAGCCAGCGAGGAGCTGGGGCTGGGCGAGGTGGTCGCGCTCCTGAAAGACTGGCGCGACAGGGTGGGTTTTCAGAGTTGTCACGATCTGTTGCGGCACGTCTACCGGACCGGGCATGTACTGCAGAGGTACCACGTCGCCTTGGGCGAGCAGGCTCGCTACAATCTGCTCCGCTTGTGTGACCTCGCCCTCAGCCCCGAGCTGGGCCGGTTTCCCACCCTGCGCGGGCTCGCACACCTCATCGCGCGGGCAGCCGACACCGCCGCCGAGGAAGAAGCAGCTCTGCCCGAGGCGGGCTCCGGGCGGGTGCGTCTGATGACGGTGCACAGCGCCAAGGGGTTGGAGGCTCCCGTCGTGCTGCTGGTGGATGCGGACGCGCTGGTCCGGGACGACGTGGGGAGACTGACCCTCGCGTCCACGCAACAGGACGGGCCGTTCCTCTACGGTGTGAAGCGGCAGCACTGGGAATCTCCTCGGCTGCCCGAGAACGCACCGCCCCTGGACAGTGGTGTCCTGGGTTCGGCCGCCACTCATGCCCGGCGGGAGGCGCTGCGCGAAGAGACCGACATCCTGTACGTGGCCATGACCCGGGCCCGGGACGAGTTGTACGTCCTGGGTGGGGAAACAGTGCGGAAAGGGAAGCGGCAGAGCTACCTGGACTGGTTACAGCGAGCCGTCGGCGCGGACCGGAAGGGAACAGACACTGCACCTTACTCTCTGGAGTTACCCCCAGGGTTGCAGGACCCGGACGCGGGGAGTCAGACAGTCGGGGCGGGATGGGAGGGAGACGGCAGGCAGCATACCCCAGCGATTCCGGATCCCATCCAGGTATGGTCGCCGCCTCCCCAGCGGCCGTCACTCACCCTGGTGACCCCGTCGGCCAAGGACGAGGTGGCGCCACGAGACTCCGCCATACAGGGAGATTTGACTGTGGAGGGAGAACTCCTCGTGGAGGCAGGGCTCTCCACGGAAGCAGGGTTCACCGCAGATGTCGGGTCCGAGGTCGATGATGAAACTCGGACCGCCGCCCTCAGAAGAGGCGAGTCCATCCATTTCTGGCTGCAGCGTGCGGCCGAGGTGGGGGAAATGCCGGAGATCCGGAGCGCCGCGGATTCGAGGAGCGCCAAGAGCGAGAAGGGTGTAGAAGACCTGGAAGGCACCAAGGACGCGAAGGATGCAGATGATATCGAGGCCTACGAAGAGGCCAGGGCGGTATTCGACAACCCCGCCTTCACCTGGATCTTCCACCCCGCAAACGGGGGAGGCCGCGGCCTGGTCGAGGTTCCCTTCATCCACCGCCTCACCCCCCCGGCGCCGGGCGCCGCGGGGACGGAACAACGAGTCATCGGGGTCATCGATCGCCTCGTGCTCGAGCCGGGACGAGCTGTGGTGATCGACTACAAGTCGGACGCCGTCACCGGCGAGGGCGCGGAGATGCGGCGGCGAGTTGCGGCCTACCGGCCTCAGCTCGTGAGTTACCGCCAGGCGGTACAGGCTCTCTACCCGGAACGCGAGGTGAGCACCTTCCTGCTGTTCACCCGTCCACGCAGTGAGGCCGGAGGAGGGCTGCTCATCGAGGTGGAAACGGGCCGGGAGGGGTAGCGCATGTCCAACCTGATCATCATCGTCACCGTCCTGGCCGTGCTGTACCTGCTGTTCTGCCTGCTGGCCTTCGCACTGCAGGATAAGCTGATCTACTTTCCCGACCGGACCCTGGTGGGGACGCCCGAACATGTCGGCCTGTCTTACCAGGACATCACCTTTCGGGCCGAGGACGGGGTGGAGCTGCACGGCTGGTTCGTACCGGCCCCCGCAGAGCGCGCCGTCCTACTCTTCTGTCACGGCAATGCGGGTAACATCTCTGGGCGCCTCGAGTCCCTCAGCCTGTTTCACTCGCTGGGCCTAGCGGTCTTCATCTTCGACTACCGCGGTTACGGACACAGCCATGGCAAGCCGAACGAGGCTGGCACTTACGCCGACGCCCGGGCGGCCTGGCGCTACCTGACCGAGCAGAAGCAAGTGGCGGCGGAACACATCGTCCTGTGCGGCCGTTCCCTCGGCGGCGCGGTGGCCATCGAGCTGGCGATGCACGTCCGCCCCCGGGCGCTGATCGTGGAGTCGACCTTCACCTCGGCGGCCGAGCTGGGGGCTCGCGTCTACCCGTGGCTGCCGGTGCGGCAGCTGGCCCGCATCCGCTACGACGCCCTCAGCCGGGTCGGGTACATCCGGTGTCCCAAGCTCTTCGTCCACAGTCTGCATGACGACGTGGTGCCCTACAGTCTCGGCTTGAAGCTGTTCCAGCGCGCCCGCGAACCCAAGCAGATGCTCAAGATCCGGGGTAGCCACAATGACGGATTCCTCACGTCGGGGCGCAAATATGTGGACGGTCTGGAGAGCTTCCTGAACGGCCTGGAGAAGGATTAACCTGTTGTCGGCCACCGATTATCTCGGCGGTGGAGGTAAGAGAAGACCGCCCCAGAGGGGCGGTCTTTCCGCGAGTTTCGTCGAGGTCCGGTTCGTGCCGGGGGAGGTTTCGGATCATCCCCCCATGCTGCCGGGGCCGCTCCCCATGCCGCCGTGGGAGTTCTCATCGTCCATGCCGCCGTGGTGGTCGTCGCCGCCCATGCCACCGTGGTGGGCGGGTCCGCCGTGGCCGACATCGTCGATGTTGTTGCATCCGCCGGGGCCGTGCATGTCACCCGGTCCCATCCAGCCGTTCTGCCACATGTGGCGATACATTTCCGGACTGCCCATGCCCTCGCCCAGACAGTACTCCATGTCCGCTAGGAAGCCATCGATGGGACCGCCCTGCTGGTGACGGGCCGTGACCATGAAACGCAGCTGGTGCATTTCCTGGGTTCCGTACCCACGCCGTAGCGCCTCTCCCACGACGCCGACGGCCCGGCCGGTGGCGATTCCTTCCTCGTGGAGACGCGTCGCGGTTTCCGAGGCCGCGGTCAGATCGTCCAGGCTGCAGCTGCCGTCGCGGAGGCGCAGACGCGCCTGATCACAGAGGTGGTCCAGACCTTCCTCGTTCATCCCACGCCACATCTGCTGGGCCATTTCCCGGGTCATTCTCCGCTCCTGGGCAGGATCACCCGCGGGGTCGATGCCCGCTTCGCGAGCCCTGGTCATGACCCGCTGTGCCGTGCGCAGGTGATTCTCCATGCGCTCGCACGCCCTTTCCAGGGCCGGCTCGGGCACTCCCTTGGTCCGACCCTCCTGGATCTTGGCGAGCATGGGCTCGACGGGCAGCCCCTCATCGGCCGTTGCCATCACACGGTTCTGTAGACGAAGCCGCGTCTGCACGGACAGCCGCCGCTGTTGACCCTCCACGGGGAACAGGGTTTGCAGATCGGATTCGGAGATATCGAGGGCGAGGCATCTCTCCAGATTGGCATGCAGGTTCTGGCGCTCGCGAGCGGTCAGTCCCGGTTCCGTCTCGATCCCGGCCCCCATGCCCTCGCGCAGCTGCAGGCGCACCTGGTCACCCTCGCCGTCCTGCAACCGCTGTTGTGTGCGGATCCGCTCCCGGTCGGGATCCGGTGCGGGATCCTGGGCCTGGATGGTCGCGACGCTTCCTGCCAGCAATAGCAGGATGAAAAGGGCGGCGTGCGTCACGGTAAGACCTGTGGAATGATGCTTCAAAGTTCGCATTTCTCGTGTCTCCCTTGCGGAAGCCTTGGGATGGAGCGTGGGCTCGACGTTCCATCCGCCATTACCAGTTGAGACGCCGCACCGGCCTGGAGGTTACAGGCTGGTGGGCAATATTTCCCCTGTCACTCCATTACTCTGAGCACGCCATTCCTGCCCCCGAACCCGTCATCCACCGTGATGTCCGCTTCTGGCGGGGTGATCAGAATTCCGTCGATCCAGTAGGCGTACTGGTGACTGCCCGCCGGCAACCGGACCTCGAGCTGCCACCAGCCGTCGCCCACCGGTTGCAATCTGTGCACATCCGGATCCCAACGGTTGAAGTCGCTTACCACGGCCACCTGCTCGGCGCCGGGAGCGTGCAGCCGGAAGAGGTAAGGCTCGTTCTGGCGTGGGGCGGGTGGCTCCGCCGCCGCCACTGCTGCAAGTTCAGGTGGAGGTGTGATGGTCGCGGAACGGCCGAGCCGCCAGGTGACGGCAAGCGTGACCCGGTGAGTCGACTGGCTGAAACCCGCCGGTTCCGTGTAGCGGGCGAAGGCGTAACGGGCCGTCAGACTCGTCTTCACGCTCAGGTCGTATTCCAGACCGGTGCCCATTTGCCAGTAGGAGTCACCGTCTTGACCCGGCGCTCGCGAGGTGAAGCTCCGGTCCTGACCCAGGCCGGTGATCGTCAGCAAGGCGCGCCCTGCGAAGCGGTAGTGGGCGGAACCGCTGACCGTCCAGGAAACGGAATCGAAGAGAGGATCGCGAGCATCGGTGCCCTGTCGTCTCACCTCGCCGGTTAGGAGCAAGCTGCCTGTCGGCTGGAGTGCGCCGCCGGCGCCCAGGCTCATGCTGTCCTCGGTGTAGGTACCGGCGAGTCCGGCCGCGTCGGTCGCGATGAGCTGGGGATATTTGCGTTTCTGGAGGGCGACCAGCAGATCCAGACGCCAGCGGGGATGTGCGAGGCCTATCGCCCCTTCGAGACCTCCGGTGAACCGCTGCACGGTCGACCGCTGGGAATCCGTGAAATAGGTGCCGCCCAGGGTCAACCTTCCCCGCCAGGGAGTGTTGCCACGCAGCAGGAGGTCGCTCGCCAGAACGGAGCCGAAGAGGGTACGGTTCTCCGTGTTGAAAAACCTTTCCACGGACGCCTGGCCGTAAAACCTCACCTGGGTATGCCTGTTCAACTGGCCCCTGAGTGTGGCGGCGGGGATGAAGTCCAGGAAGTAACCGCCCGGCACGAAGGTGCGGTCCAGGTCCGTGTCCAGCACCAGGTCGCTCTCGTAGCCCGGCGCCAGGCTGAACCAGGGAAACCACTGCCAGGTGGCGGCGTCGCTGCGTGCGCCGCCCCCGGACAAAACCAGCGTCACCAGTGAGCCCACGAGGACGCAGGTCAAGAGCCGGGGGCGGCGATATCTCAGGTTGTGATGTCTTCTATAAGGTGAGGTCCAGAACCGCATTCCTTCTCCCGAAGCCGTCGTCACGGGATTGTAGCGCGAGAGGATCGGTGATCCAGTTCTCGCCGTTCTCCACGAACAAGTACTCGTACGAGCACGGCGGCAGGATCAGCAGGGCGGTCCAGACGTTTCCTTCCTTCTGCAGGGGCGTCGAATCCGGATTCCAGTCGTTGAAGGTCCCGGCCACTGTCACCGTCTCGGTGCCGGCTGCAGGTGGCGCGTACACGAGGCGGACAAGACGAAGTCGATCCGCATCTGCAGCGTCGGCGACCGACAGTGTGCCGCCTTGGTGCGTCGTCACTTGCGTCAGGACGCCGCTGGTCTCGTCAGACGGTTGGGGAAAGCCGGCGGGACCCAACCGTGCCGCCAGGTAACCCAGGCCGAACACGAGGACCAGCCCGGCCGCCCAGGCCCAACCGGTCAGGTTGCCGGCCTTGAACGAGCGGCGGCGCACCGGTGTGGTCTGCTGTTCGGCCACGGCGATGCGATCCATCACGCGGTCGGTGAAGCGTAGAGAGGGCCCGGCGGGTTCGTGCTTGGCCACGGCGGCGAGCATCTCCTCGTAGGCGCGCAGTTCCGCTTCGAGCTCGGCGTCTTGATTGATGGCGGCGAGGAAAGACTCGGCTTCCGTCTCGGTCAGTTCCCCGTCCAGGTAACGGTCGAATAGATCATTCATGGCCGATCTCCTTGCTCCCGCGGCGGTTTCGAGGCCGACGGGTTGGTATCCCCGATGGCGCGCCAACCGAGTGAGGTCAGTTCTTCCTTGAGTAACTTCCGTGCCCTGTGGGCGCGCACCTTCAGCGTACCCACGCTGTCGCCGGACAAAGTGGCGATGCGCTCGTAGGGCCAACTCTCCAGGTGTTTCAGGACGAGCAGTTCCCGGTATTCAGCCG
>CBDURX010000033.1:0-9836 GCA_965369485.1 uncultured bacterium
CACACCAATTAGGAGCGCCCCAAGGGGCGGGGAATTACACCCTCCTTCGATTAAAGCTTATAATTTAAATTATAAGGCTATAGACTTATAATCTAGAGGGCTCTGGATAGGTTCGTAAGGGCCACAGCCCAGATCTCATAAAAAGACACAATCTACCTCGCCAGCGTCATCTTCACCGCGAGGGAGTCATGCAACACCTGGTCATAGGCGATATCCACGGTTGTTACAGCGAGTTGCAGGAGTTACTCGACGCGGCCGGCCTGACGTCCGGCGACGAGATCATTGCCGTGGGCGATATCCTGGATCGCGGCCCCGAGCCGGGGGCCGTACTCGATTTCTTCGGGACGAGGAGTGATGCATGCGCCCTCTACGGAAACCACGAGGACAAGCACGTGCGCTGGGGACAGGGCGTATACGCGCCTTCCCATGCCCAGCGTGTCACTCGGTACTTGATCGGCGAGCAGGACTACCCAGCGGTCTGTAGTTTCCTGGAGACCTTCCCGCGCCGCATCGAGCTGCCGGAAGCCTACCTGGTGCACGGCTTGTGGGAGCCGGGGCTGTCCTTTGCCGACCAGCGCGAGGAGGTGATCGTGGGCACGCGCAAGGGCGAGGAACAGCTCGTTGCGCGTTACGGCGAGCGCTGGTTCGATCACTACGACGGCGATAAACCCCTCGTCGTTGGTCATCACGACTATTTCCGCACCCACGAGCCGCTGGTCGTGAACGACCGGGTTTTCTGCATCGACACCGGTTGCTGCCATGGCGGCCGGCTGACCGGTCTCGTTCTACCCGCCTTCAGGTTCGTCTCGGTGCCGAGCCACCGGAACTACTGGGCCGCTTTGCAGGTTCAGTACGCTCATCTTTGACGAGATGTCACCATCGGGAGGGTCGTCCGTATACAGGGACGGTCATACCAACCCGACCGGGAGAGTGAGGACAGTGAGCATCCGCCGTCATCTGCGTGACCAGCGTCACGTGCGCCTGCTGACCATGGCCCGCAACTTCCTCGTGGACCACTATCGGGCAGCGGGAGACCCTGTCCATCGACGCCCTCGCGGACATCCTCGCCGGAGACGGTGACGATCCTTTGCATGCGATCATCCGGGACGAGGAGGCTCGTCTCGTCAGCGCTCTGTTGAGCGAAATGCCGCCCGGGACCCGGGAGATGTTCGCTCTCCGCTTCGGCCAGGACATGCGCTGCCGGGAGATCGCCGCTTGCCTGGGACTGAGTGAGGATGCGGTCAAGCAGCGTTTCAGTCGAGCCATGCGGGAGCTCAGGGTCGGGTTGGTGAAACATTCAGGTAGGGGAGGTGAAGTGGATTATGCGGTCTAGGAAACTGAACAGGACCCTCGCTGATCTCTACAGGGAGGAACCTCATCCGGATCCCGGACACCGGTCTGATCTGGAAGCCGAGCTTCTCTCCCGGCATCATCTTCTGTATCCACGGAAAGAGGGGTGGAAAATGTTCATCAATCCACGCTGGAGAGCCGGCAAGCTGGTCTTGGCCGGGTTGGCGCTGCTGGTGCTGGGCATCGGCGCCTGTAACATACCGACCGAGTACGAGGCTGAAGTGGGCAAGAGTTTCGCCATTCATGTTCCCGGGGACACCGGCGGAGTGCCGTCGACAACGGAGTTGCTGGCGTTTATCGAGAAGGTCGTGCGGGCGGACGATATCTCGGTTTCCATCTCCGAACAGGTCAGCGGGGAAATGGACATCAATCTACGACTCTGGGGAAGCCGGATCTCGCGGGATGAGCTGACGAACCGGTTGAGAGCAGAGTATCCGGCTTTCAAGACTGCACAGTTCGAGGTGAGTGAGCTGGCAGGGAGTGTCCGCGGCAGCTTGGCGGACAAGATCGGCCACGAGGTCTTCAATATCGAGGTCAGCGGGGACGATCTCGAGGAGATCCGGCGGCAGGTCCTGGCGCAGCTCGCCGAGCAGGGTTTCACCGGCGAGGCGACGGTTGAACTGTACGAGGAGAATGGCAACACCCGGATCGACATCACGATCGAGGAGGAGCAGTAAGGTCCGCAGACGTTGAACGCGCCGCCGCGCTCCCGGTTACGCCCGGGTAGCTGCGGCGGCGCTCTCTATGCATCTCACCTGCGATTCAGGTCGCGACCTGCCGAGACGGCCGCCTCTACTTCGCCGCTCCCCTGAACACGGCGATGGCCGCGCCGCCGGGGTCGGCCAGCACGGCGAACCGCCCGATTTCGGGGATGTTGGTGGGCTGGCAGTAGACCTTGCCGCCCAGTTCCTCGCACTTCTTCACCGTGGCGTCCACGTCGTCCACGGAGACATAAGGCAACCAGTGAGGCGGCGCTTCGACCTGGGGCGGCATCTTCATCATGCCCGCCTCCTCCTTGCCGCCGCGCTTGTACATCCAGTAGGTGCCCACCTCACCCATCTCACTCGGGGTGACTTCCCAGCCAAAGATCTCCTGGTAGAAACCGCTGGCGGCCTGGGGATCGGAAGTCAGCAGCTCGTTCCAGCAGAAGAACCCCGCCGGGGGCATACCCTCGATCTCGGGTGGAATTTTACCGCTAAACTTGAAGGGGTAGATGACTGCTCCCTGCGGATCGGCGATGGCGGTGAACCGCCCCACTTTGGGAATATCGGTGGGGGGGACGAACACCTTGCCGCCCAGTTCCTCCGCTTTGACGGCCGCGGCATCCACGTCGGGAACGGTCACGTAGGCGATCCAGTGAGGCGGTACGTTCTCGTCCTTGAGAGAGACCACGCCGCCGAGCCAGGCCTCACCGACGCCAAATATGGGATACTTGCCCATTTCACCCATGTCCTCCTCGTGGACGTTCCAGCCGAACAGCGAGGTGTAGAATTCCAGGGCCTTGTCCTTGTCCTTGGTCATCAGCTCGTACCAGACGAAGCGTCCGTTGGCGGACGGTTTGATATCTGACATGTTAGCTCCTCCGCGGGAGTCATCCTGCCCGCGTGGCAGGACTGGTCCATGAGTCTTGAGCTCAGACCCGGAAAAGTCCGGGTAGAACAGGAAATAGTCGGGGATGTGGAGGTGTTAATCTAAGCACGAAGTCCAGGTTTGGCGATGGGACTTCAGTCCCCCTGAATCCCGATCCCGAATTTCCGGTTGCGCGTGAATTCGAATTCCAAGGTCGCAGCGCAGAAATGCTCGTCCAGTCGGTTGCGATAGGGCGCGAGAGAGGCCTGTATGGCTCGCGGCAGCCCGTCACTCCACGGCCAGCGGTGGGGGTCGTTCTCGAGGGCGGCGATCTCCGCCCGCAGTGAGTTAACTTCGTGAGGTTGAGCTTGGGAATCGGTCTCCAGCACGGCGAGCTGGAGGCGCAACATGCTCGCCAAAGCTTTTTGGACGCGAGGTGAGACATGGATTGTGTTGATCGTCACCCCACCCTCGGTCGTGGTCGAACTCAAATGGGCTGAATAGGCGAGGACGTAGATGTAAGTGTATTCACCGCGTCCCATCTCCATTTCGAGCAGGGCCTCGTTGCGGAGCTGGAAGAACTTTCCCATCAGCGGCCCCAGTTTGAAAACGTTCTTGGTGACGTCCCAACCCGCCTGCAGGATTTCCCGCTTGGGAGGATTCTCCACACCGTCGAACCCTTCCATCCGTAGGAGCGCGCCAGAGGTGGCCTGAAACTCGGGGCACATGTCCATCAGCTTTCGGCGCACAGACAAGAATGCCTCCAGCCTTTCCGGCGGGATGGCGCCGTCTGCCGGAGGTGTGTAGTCGGTCTGCTTGCCGAAGCGCTCGTCCAGGACTTCACGCGTGTCGACTGCTTCCCGGAATGGCTTCATCATGAAGAGGGAGCCGCCGACTATGCCCAGGAGTGTGACGAACAGGACGACGCCGCAGCCGATGCCACAACCCTTCAACCATTGGGAGGAAGATCCAGACATGGATATTGTTCCATGCGGTGAATGATCCGGGTACTCGTGTCCGATGTAGATTTTCTACGCAGGGATCCCCGTGAGGTTACACCCGGCCGGCAGTAAGCCCGGGTTGCGCCACAGGATGGCTTTGTTAAGCTGGGACGTGATCGCCGTCACAGAAGACTCGTTCATAATCCGGATCGAAAAGGGCTTTGAAGTGGAAACCATGAACGCCGAAACATTTCGCCGCCACGGCCACGAGGTCATCGACTGGGTGGCCGACTACATGCAGCAGGTGGAGCAGTACCGTGTGCTTCCACAGGTCGTCCCGGGAGACATCCGCAAGCAGCTGCCGGCCACGCCACCTGTGCAGGGCGAGCCCATGGAGCAGATACTGGCCGATTTCCGGGACATCATCCTGCCCGGTGTGACCCACTGGAACCACCCACGTTTCTTCGCCTATTTCCCGGCCAACAACAGCGGCCCGTCGATCCTGGGCGAGCTGCTTTCGGCGGCCCTCGGTGTGAACGCCATGCTGTGGCAGACCTGTCCCGCGGCCACCGAGCTGGAAGAGCAGGTCATGGACTGGTTGCGCGGCATGGTGGGACTGCCGGAGTCGTTTCACGGGGTCATCCAGGACACGGCCTCCACCGCGACGCTGTGTGCGCTGGTCTGTGCCCGGGAACGCCTGACCGGATTTGCCATCAACACGCAAGGGTTCACTTCCGAGGGCGATGACGGGCCAGGGCAGGCCGGCGGCGCCCTGCGGATCTACACCTCGCGGGAGAGCCACTCCTCGGTGGAGAAGGGGGCCATGATCGCCGGGTTCGGGGGCCGGAACGTGGTCAAGGTCGACGTGGACGGCCGCTACGCCATGGATCCGGCCGATCTGCGGCGGCGCATCCAGGCAGATGTGGAAGCGGGCTTGCGGCCCTGCTGCGTGGTAGCGACGGCGGGAACCACCTCGTCCACGGCCATGGATCCCCTCGGCGCCATCGCTGAGATCGCCCAAGACCACGGGGTGTGGTTTCACATCGACGCCGCTCTGGCCGGCAGTGCCGCCATCCTGCCGGAGAAACGCTGGATCCTGGACGGCGCCGAGTTTGCCGACTCGCTGGTCTTCAATCCCCACAAGTGGTTGTTCACCAACTTCGACTGCTCGGCCTACTTCACGCGCGACCTGGAAACGCTGTTGCGCAGCATGTCGATCCTGCCGGAGTACCTGCGCACCGACCGCAGCGGCCAGGTGACCGACTTCCGCGACTGGGGCATCCCCCTCGGCCGCCGCTTCCGGGCCCTGAAGCTGTGGTTCGTACTGCGGCACTACGGGGTCGAGGGATTGCAGGAGAAGTTACGCCGGCACATCGCCTGGGCCGAAGAGTTCGCCGGCTGGGTCGCCGAGAGCGAGGACTTCGAGTTGCTGGCGCCGGTCACCGTCAACACGGTCTGCTTCCGGTTCCGGCCGGGGGTGGGAACGTCAGACACGACTCCCGGCGATGAGGCCACGGCTGAGGGTGAGACCGAGGTCGAGGCTGAGCTGGAGCGGCTCAACAAGGCGCTGCTGGAGGAGGTGAACAGTGCCGGCCGGATCTACATGACCCACACCAAGCTGGGAGACCGCTTCACGCTGCGGCTCAGCGTGGGCCAGACGCAAACCGAGCGCCGGCACGTGGTCGAGGCGTGGGAGTGTCTCAAGGGAACGCGGGTCGTGCGGAGCACCGACTCGTGAGCAGCCATCACCTTGAAAAACCGTGCTATCTTTCACATGGTCAGACTACATCTTTGTGATTTAGAGATTGTAAATAGGGGCCGGCATCATCCAAATCTGCTGGCCAACGCCACTCACCTGAAAGGGACTCACCATGTTCCACATCGCCTGCAACATGGACGAATTCCTCAAGGTGCTCATCGTGCGGGGCATCGTCTTCATCGAGGAGCAGAACTGCCCCTACGACGCCGAGGTCGACGAGCACGAGTACAGAGCCATCCACATCCTGGGTGAAGAGGACGGTGAACCCATCGCCGCCGCCCGCATCACGTTTGCGGGTGATCAAGCCAAGCTGGAGCGGATCGCTGTGCGCAAGGCGTTCCGGGGCCGGAACCTCGGCCACGAGCTGGTGGAGTACATGCTCCAGGTGGCGCGGGAGCACGGCTTCCACAAGTTCAAGATGCACGCGCAGGCCGACCTCTGCGGTTACTATGCCCGGCACGGTTTCGAGGCCAGGGGGGAGATGTTTCAGGAGGCGGGCATCGACCACTACCTCATGGTCAGGGAGGAGCCGTAGTCACGATTCAACCTGAAATCCGGTGGATTGGTACGGGCGGCTGGCCTAATCGTGCGGCAGGTCACATCTTTGAGCGGAACACTGCGCACATCGGTCGGCCGGGAGGAACCGGGCATGTCCACTGAACTGTACGATCTGATGATCCAGCACGAGGACGAGCTCATCGAGAGACTCGTGCAGAGGCTGCGTGCATCCTCGGCCCCCCATTACCTGGACATCGACATCAATTTGCTGGAGCGGAGGGCGGCCAATGTCGTGGAGGCCTTCCTGATCGCCCTCGCCGAGGATCCGGGCAGTTTCGTCGCTTATATCCGCGAGATTGCAGAAGAACGCCTCGCCGAGGGATTCCTGATCGGTGAAGTCCAGTGCGCCCTGAACGTTCTCGAGGAGAACGCGTGGAAGATCGTCGTCGCGCACGCAGTGCTGCAAGATCAGGTGGGATATCTCAGCCTCATCACCGGGACCGTGGGTGCGGCCAAGGACGCCCTGGCCCGCGTCTACCTGAACCGCATGGAAGTTGCGTTGGCCAAAACCGACCGGCTCGAACGCAAGATCGACGAGCTGTCCAACGGCGCGGTGGACGGAGCCTCCCTCGACGACGAGTTCCCCCGCCTCGAATCATGAGGGGCCGCGACCATGCCGGAACTTCTCTGTTTCGCCCACCGCGGCGCCAGTGGACACGAGCCGGAGAACACCCTCCGGGCGCTACGCAAGGCCCTCGACCTCGGTGCGCCCTGGATCGAAGTAGACGTCCACACGGTAGGCGGTGAGATCCTCGTCATCCACGACGATCACCTCGAGCGCACCACCAACGGCACCGGAGTCCTCGCCGACCACGATCTGGCCTATCTCCGCTCCCTGGATGCCGGCAAGGGCGAGAAGATACCCTTGCTGGACGAGGTCCTGGACCTGATCGCCGGGCGGGCGGGTCTGAACATCGAGCTGAAGGGGCGCGGAACAGCGGAGCCGGTGGCCGCGCTCCTATCCCGTCGCCTCGGCGAGCCCGCCTGGGGCAGTGAACGCCTCCTGATCTCCTCCTTCGACCTACGGGAACTGGTGCGATTCCAGAAATTGTTGCCGGACGCGAGGATCGACTTGCTGGTGGCCCGCACCATCCAGCCTTATCATCGGATCGCCGCCAAGATGGGCGCCTATTCGCTGCACGTCGGCAGCGCGGGAGTCGACGACCGCTTCGTGGCCGAGGCTCACGCCCGAGGGCTGATGGTCTTCGTGTTCACCGTGAACGACTCCGCCGATCTGGCCAGGATGCGCGATCTCGGGGTCGACGGCGTCTTCACCGATTACCCCGAGCTGGTTCTCGACCCGACGTGATGACGCCGGCGCCGTGGGGCTGTACACTGTGGTAATGCGACGCGAGATGGAGAAACCGGTGTCCAGTATCATTACCTGCCTGGCGGTCGCTCTGGCCACGGCCGGGTGCGGCTTCCACCATGGATCCGTCAAGGAGAACGGAAAGGTGGAGGTCACGGTTACAGAGCAAGCCGTGCGTACCATCGCCCTCGAGGGCGACATCACTCAGAAGTGGGCCGAGGTTTCGGGTCTGGCCTGGTACGGGGATAACCTGATCATCTTGCCCCAGTATCCGGGCCGCTTCACGGACGAGGGCAGGGGGTATGTCTTCGCCATTCCCAAGGAGCGGATCATCGCCTTTCTGGATGGTCACAACAGTGATCCCATCGTACCGGTGGCCATCCGGTTCGAGGCTCCCGACCTGCAAGAGCTGATCCCTCATTACAACGGCTTCGAGGCCATCGCCTTCCAGGGCGAGAGAGCCTTTTTCACCATCGAGTCCAAGAGCGAGACGGAAAGCGGGGGGTACATGGCGGTCGGTACCATGGCGCAGGATCTGTCCGTCCTGAAACTCGACGCCGCAAAGCTGGTACCTGTTCCCCACCAGGTGAATATCCACAACCTGAGCGCCGAGGCGCTGCTGATCGCAGGAGACAAGGTGCTGACGATCCACGAGGCCAACGGTGCCAACGTGAACCCCGACCCGGTAACACACCTGTTCGACTTCGAGCTGAATCTGCACGGCACCCTGCCGTTTCCCACCATCGAGTACCGCGTGACCGACGCCACCGACCTCGACAATGACGGACGTTTCTGGGTCGTCAATTTCTTCTACCCGCCGGAGAAGGATGTCCTCGATCCCGCCCGGGACTGTTGGCGGGTCGAGTACGGTGTAGGATCCACCCACGCCAATTGTCTCACCGTGGAGAGGCTGGTGGAGTTACACTACACCGAGGCAGGAGTGGTGCAAACCGACAGCGCCCCCATCCTGCTCGAGCTCGTGGACAGAAAGACCTGCCGCAACTGGGAAGGGCTGGTCCGGCTGGACGAACTCGGTTTCCTGCTCATGACGGACAAGTACCCCGAGACCATCCTCGCTTTCGTGGCAAAGCACTGACCCACCCGGCGACTCGCTTCCCATTGCTCCCGATCACTCCACTGTGCTAGGTTCGGCTCCTCTTTCAGCGATGTGATTTTCCAACGGCAGGAGGGGTTGGGCATGACTGGTTGCGTTTTTCGCCAAGGAGTGTTGGCGCGGATTATCGTCGTACTCGTGTGCACCCTGCTAACCGTGGGTGCGCTGTCCTGCACCAAGAAGAGCGAAGCACCGCCGGCGGGAGCGGTCGTCGAGACCGGGACGGCCATTTCCACCGACGGCCTGCCGATCTACTACACAGTTCAGGGCGCGGGCGAGCCGGCTCTGGTCTTCGTGCACGGTTGGTGTTGTGACGGTGGCTACTGGAGCGAGCAGCTGGGCCGGTTTGCCCAGCGGTACAAGGTCGTGGCCGTGGACCTGGGCGGCCACGGCCAGTCCGGTCTCGAGCGTCAGACATGGACCATAGAAGCCTTCGGCGAGGACGTGAAGAGTGTGGTCGAGAAGCTCGGCCTCACGGAAGCCGTCCTGGTCGGTCACTCCATGGGCGGCAAGGTGATCATCGAAGCCGCCCGGTTGATGCCGGGTCGGGTGATCGGCCTGATCGGCGTGGACACCTTGCAGGACATGGAGTCCTCCACCTTCAGCCAGGAGCAGATCGATGGCTTAACGGCTCCCATGCGCGAGAACTTCGAGGTCACCATGACGGCATTCGTGCGGGGCATGTTCCCCGCGGACGCCGACACGATCCTGGTGGCCAGGGTCGCCGCGGACATGGCCTCGGCGCCGCCGGAGGTCGCCCTGAGCGCTTTACAGGAGACGCTCACCCACGATCTGAAGGAGTCGTTGCAGGAGGTCAAGGCTCCGATCCACTGCATCAACGCCGACAAGTACGACACCAACATCGAGGCCAACCAGCGCATGGCTTACGCCTACGAGGTGACCATCATGACAGATGTTGGTCACTTCCTTCACATGGAGAAGCCGGAGGAGTTCAACCGGCATCTGGAGGAAGTGATTTTAGAATTCCAGGGCGGCCCGGTGGCGCCGTGAGGCGAGCGATGACATGACCGATATCGGTAAGGTCTACACCTCCGAGAGGGATGCCTGGATCGTGGCTCTGCTCTGGGCCAGCGTCCTGGGCACAATATACGCCAACGTGATGATCGCCGTGGACACGAGGTCCGTGCTGGGCACGGTCGCCTTCGCTCTTTTCTGCACCGGTCCTGTCCTGGTGTTGTGCATCTGGATCCTCTTCGGCGCGCGCTACATTTTGAC
>CBDURX010000034.1:0-9767 GCA_965369485.1 uncultured bacterium
GAAATGGAGCGATCTTGAGGACAACCGTCTCCCCGACGGCAATCCGCGGCTGGAGGACACCTGGGACTTTCGCGTCGGTCTGCAGCATACCTTCTACAACGAGGTGCCCGTCCGCTTCGGATTTCGACAGCTGGACAGCTATGCCGACAGGGAGGCCAAGAGCATCTTCTTCACCGCTGGCCTCGGCATGCCGTTCGCGGGCGGTCTGTTCGATTTCTCTTTTGAGTTGGGCAAGATCGTCAGCGACCAGGAGCATTTGTTCGCATATCCCGTGGCGGGATTCGATGTAGCCGAAACGGCGCGGGTGGAAGACACGCGTATGCGTTTCGGGGTGGGTTACCGTGTCGCGTGGTAGGTTCTGTCTACCCTGGAACAGAGAGGGAGATCGGGACGTGAGGCGAGACAGCGCAACGATTCCGGTTCCCGCCCGGCCTCCGAGCCGGGCGCTCGGCTCACTGCGCCGGTGGCAGACTCCACTCCTCTTGCTGTCCTTCCTGGCTGCACTGTCCTGGCTGATCGGCTGCGGCGAGTCCACCACCACCCCACCGCCCCAAGCGCCACGCTCGGTTCTGATAGGTGTGGAGCAGAACAAGGTGCTCTGGAGCGTGGACCAGCCCACGCGAGGCGCCGTGCGCTACGGTTTCGTCAGCGGCGAGTACGATCGCATCGCTTACCCAGAGGCCGGACTCGGCGCCGACAAGAATTACAGCGAAGGCCACGCCGTGCCCTTGATCTCGGCCGTGGCGGACTTACCCATCTACATCCAGCGCACCGATCTGACCGAGGACGGACGGCTGTACGCCGCGGCCGAGGAGACCGTCGTTTTCGCGAACGTTCCCGCAGAACTGCGCATGCTGACCATGACCTGCCTCGACGTGCAGTTCGGCGACTCCCACGTCCTGCGGCTGCCCAGCGACGGCAGCATCGTCATGATCGATGCCGGCAACCCTTACGAGGGGCGGCAGGGGCAAAGTGCTCCGGCCCACGTGAAGGCGTGGCTCGACGGCCAGGCGATCACTCGCATCGACGTAGCCCTAGCGACGCACATGCATGCGGACCATTACGGGGGGTTCGTGTGGGGAGCGGATGCGCAGGACAACGGTATACTGGAGATCTACGAGGTAGGATTCTTTCTGGACGTGCCGGACGTGTCCGGCAACAGCAACGCGACACTCGTCGACCTTCGGGACGACGAGGGTATCCCACGTCACATCATCAGTGACGGTATGTCCGACGTCACGGATCCGGATTTTCTGGGCTGGGACTCTGCCGTGCGGGTACTGGTCCTGAACGCCGGCGCCCAGCCCGAGTGGGCCAATATCTCTTATGCCGGAACGCGCATCAACAACGACTCCATCGTGTTGAAGATCAGTTACGGTGAGGTGGACATCGTCACCGGTGGCGACTGCGAGGTCGAAGGCGAGGGCCGCATCCTCGATCTGTACCCGGAGCAGCTACCCGGCGTCGAGCTGCTGAAGAGTCATCACCACGGGCGTGCCGACGCCAACTCCGTCGCGTTTATCGAGAGTGTGGCCCCGCGCGTCTCCTTCATCCCTGTGGCCTTCGTCGCTTACAACGAGGGTCCGGACCAGGGCGCCGAGGACACGGCTCAAACCCTCGCCAGGCTGGCGCTGGTGCAGAGTGACGTGTTCCGTTTCGACGCGGCCGAACCACTGGGTCGGCCCAACGACAACCGAACTTTCTGGCACACGACCTTCGCCACCGACGGGATCAGCTACGAGGTACGCATCACGCCGTCGCTGTGGGGTATTTGAGGAGTCCGAGTCATGATCTGCTCTCACCCGCGAAATGCTGGTAGAAAGTTCCGCCGGCTCCATGCGCCGGCCGGCTTGGCCTGGGCTCTGGGCCTCCTGGCGACGGTCGCCTGGCCCGCCACGACCCATCCGGCGGGTGACGAGGATGTCATTCGCCTGCACCTGATGTGGACCAACGACGTTCACGGCCACATCGCACCCGAGGGCGCCGGTTTCATGAACCCCAACTTTCCGCCTCCCCTGGGTGGCGGCGCTTCGGCGGCCCGTTACATCAAGCAGGTGCGGACCGCGGCCGCCGCGCGCGGCGAACCGGTTCTGCTGGTGGACGTGGGGGACATGTTCCAGGGCACGCCCATCGGCAGCAAGACCAAGGGTGATGCGGTCATCGACTACTTCAACGCTGTCGGCTATGACTTCGCCGTCCCCGGCAACCACGACTTCGACATGGGTCGCGATGTGACCGAGAAACTGGCCCGCGCTTCTCGGTTTCCCTGGGTCTGCGCCAACCTGATCGAGGAGGAGACGGGCGAGGTTGTCGACTGGTGCGTGCCGACCCTGATGCTGGAGGTGGCCGGCCTGAAGATCGGCGTGATCGGCATCATCACACCCGGCACGGCCAGCATGAGCTTCCCGGACAACATCAGAGGCCTGAAGTTCCTGCCCATGCCGGAGACCATCGAGAAGTACCGGGATCGTCTGCGCGCCGATGGCGCGGAACTGATATTCCTGGCCATCCACGAAGGGTTGCCCTTCGACCCCAAGGAGGGGTGGGCCGAGATCGCCCGCACCCAGGAAGAGGCCACCGATGATCACGGGACCTACGGCGGTTACAGCCAGTACGGCGGCCTGAATCTGATGGAGCTTGTGAACATTGTGTCCGGCATCGATTTCGCCGTTGGTGGGCACACTCACCGCGGGTACAACGAGCCGTGGATCGATCCGATCCACCACACGCTCTGCTTCGAGACCTTCGGCAACGGTTCCAGTCTCGGCCACGCCATCCTGAAGATCGACCGCCGTACCCGCGGCCTGATCGGTTACGACCGGCCCCACGACCGCGGCACCATCGTCACCCTGTTCGAGGACGAACTGTGGCCCGACGCGGATATCACCGAGGTGATCCGCCCCTGGCTCGAGCTGGCCGACGCAGAGATGGACAATGTGGTCGGTCGCACCGCCGCCAATATCGGCCGCGGCGACGCCGGTAGCAACCTGGTGGGCAACCTGGTCACCGACGCCATGGTCGATTTCTTCAGTGCCGACTTCTCGTTCCAGAACCTGGGCGGTTTGCGTGCCGATCTGCCGGCGGGTGATATCACGGCGCGGGACATCTTCAGTGTTCTGCCCTTCGGCAACGAGCTGGTGGTTGTACGGATGCAGGGGGAGATGATGCTGCGCGTGGTGGAGAGGAAGTTGCAAGGCAGCGGCAACGGCATCTGCATCGCCGGCGCCGAGATCGCCTACGACGGTGACCGGCCAAACGGTGAACGGGTTGTCAGTTTTCTGGTCGGTGGCGAACCTCTCGATCTACGACAGGAGTACCGGGTCGTAGTGACCAGCTACCTCATGAAGGGCAAAAGTGGCCTGGATTTCCTGACCACCATCCCCGAGGAGAATGTGCAGCTGACTCAGGTCACCACCGCCGAGGCCGTCGAGCACTACCTGCAGCTCAACAGCCCGGTGCGCTCCAAGATCGACGGCCGCTGGGTCGAACGTAGAGGGGCCACGCGCGCGGCCTATCTGGAAGGACCCACACCGTTCTGATCCCCGCCCCGACGCTGCCTCTGCAGCTCTCACTTGGTTGAGACTCAAGCCGATCCCCTCCCGTCCGATGCATGGGAATAGGAACGGCTCTTGCAACCGAGGCCGGACGTGAGCCGGGAGAGCCACATGGGCAGACAGCTCTAGCAAGGACGGGGCAGCGCGGTGATCCCACTCAAGTCAGACCAACGGAACGAGCAACTGGAACGATTCGCGGCGCGCATGAACAAGATGGTCGTGGGCCAGATCCCAGCCATCGACAAACTCACCGACAGCTTCAGCCGCCTCATCGCCGGCGTCCACGATCCCGAACGGCCGTTGCTGACCATGCTGTTCATGGGTCCGACCGGCGTGGGCAAGACGGAAACGGTGCGTTGCCTGGCCGAGACCATCTTCGGCAACCGACGGGCTTTCACCCGCGTCAATTGCCAGGAGTACTCCGCGCACTACAACATCAGCAAACTGCTCGGCTCGCCACCTGGTTACGTGGGCGGTGAGATCCGCCCCCTGCTCGCCCAGGAGAACCTGGACCGGCACCACCGGAAGGCCCTCGAGAACCAGTCCGGCCTGATCAGCGAGAGTGACAGCAAATTGAGCCAGCTCTACCCGCCGGAGTCGGAGAAATACCTGTCCATCATCCTGTTCGACGAGATCGAGAAGGCCCACCCCAAGCTATGGAACCTTCTGCTCGGCATGCTCGAGGATGGCACGGTGATCCTCGGCAACAACGAAGAAGTGGATTTCCGTCACGCGATCATCGTTCTGACCACGAACGTGGGCAGCCAGGCCATGGGAACACACCTGGCCCAGAATCATATCGGATTCTCCCCCGGTGTGGACGCGGTGAAGATGGACCGGGACGTCGAGGCGGCAGCCATGCGCGAGGCCAAGAAGGTGTTTCCCTTCGAGTTCCTGAACCGCTTCGACGAGATCGTTACCTACCAAACACTCAAGGAAGACCACCTCTACCAGATCCTGGACATCCAGATCGCCCAGATCCACCACCGCTCCCTGCGCTGTGCCGAGCCTTTCCTGCTGGAGGTCACTCCCGAGGCCAAGAAGCAGCTCGTCGATGAGGGGACGGACATTCAGTACGGCGCCCGACCGCTCAAGCGCGTCATCGAGTGCAAGATCGTCACCCCGATCTCTCACTACATCTGCAGCGACCAGATCCGCAAGGGAGACCTCATCACCGTCGACATGAAGGATGATCGCTTCATCTTCCAGAAGGAGGCGGGGGTTACCAGCTGGGAAGAACTCGAGAGCCTCGGCCCGTTCCCCGATACCAAGTGGGCCAAGGAAGATCTTGGCGTCAAGGACGACGGCGGTGAGAAGAAGGAGTTGATCGAGGAGGCGGCTCCGGCGCTGGCCCAAGCCGGCTCCCTCACCGGCGCGCAGGATTGATCCTGAATCACAGCTCACCGATAAATAGTCTTCATTGTCCCCCAGGTCGTCGACACGCTGGGGCTCGGATCGTCCCCGTTGACGACGAACAGTGGCTCGTCGAATCCACCGGAAACCGGCTGCAGCCATGTGAAGCAACTGGGGATGCTGATGCCGTCCCATATGGAGTAGAGCGGGTCGATGGTCAGGCCACCGCTCTGGAACGGAGCGACGTAAATGGTTCCCGGCGCGTCGTCGATCACCACGGCCTCGATGGTCACCAGATGGACGGCCGCCGCGCTGGTGGGGAAGCCACCGGGGCAGCAGACCAGATAATCCGGCGGCTCCAGGGAATTGGCACCGCACAGCTGGCCTTCCCAGGAGAGGATGGTGAGGTTGGTGGAGGTCGTGATGCGGCATCCCCAGCACCAGCTGAATACGGTGGTGTCGTCGCAGAGTACGGGGTGGGTGATCAACAAATGCAGGGCGAAGGGAACAACTGTATCCACCACCAGGCTGTTGCCCTGGCCGATCAGGTCTGTGTAGAGACCGATGCCGTTTTCCACGGGGTCGGCCTGCAGCGGGGGTGAGCAGGCCAGCAATAGGGCGACGAACGCCAGAGGGACCACGAGAGAAGTTGGCACGGCTTTCATGACGCCGCCGGGGCTGGAGGTGGGGCCGTCGCACGCTTAAATTATGATATTATAATCTTACCACACATTTTATATGGCTGCCAAGGGGTGGAGTCGGGAGCTGAACCCTCATTATCGATCTGCGCTCAATGCGTCAGCTTGGAAAGTGGCCCCATGGCGGAGTAGCAGGCAGGTCAAGGCAAGTCTATTAGGATCAAGGCCAGTACAGAATCCGTCCACAGTTCTCGCAGGTCAGAACCTTGTCCTTGTGGGTCTGGGAGACGAAGGACGCCGGGATATTGGCGAAGCAACCCGTACAGAGGTTGTTGATGACCGGCACGACCGCGTGTCCGAAGCGCCCGGTGAGCCGGCGGTAGTAACCACGATGGCGCGGATCGATCTTGGCTTGCAGCTCCTCGTGGACCTTCTTCAGATCGTCCAGGCCACCCATGTCGAAGCCCATTTTTTCCAGCTCTTGGGCCTTCTCCGCGTCCTCGGTGTCCCGGATCATCAACTCCAGGTCCTGCAGGGCCACGAGCATTTGCAGCTGTGGGTTCATGAACCTAACCTTCCTTCATTACCTCGCAGAAACCTTCGTAGTCTTTCGCCTGCATGATGGCTTCCCGCAGCTCCTCATTCTGCATCTTGTCTGTCAACACCGCCAGCGACTTGATGTACTGGTGACCGGAGTCCTGCGGCGGCGCGATCAGCATGAAGAACAGGTGTGTCGGTTTGTCATCCTCGGCGTCGAAAGCCACCCCGTTCTGAGATATGGCAATGAGGATGTTCAACTTCTGGACGGCGAGAGTACGGCCGTGGGGGAAGGCTACGCCGGGGCCGACTGCGGTGCTGCCCAGGTTCTCCCGGCTGAGCAGCATCTGCAGGATGGTTTCCCTGTTGGTGATGGGTGTGCCGGCAATGAGACCGTCGACCATTTCCGAGAGAGCTGATTCTTTGTCGGTGGCTTTCAGAGCGGGGATGAAGAGATCGGATGAGGTGTGCTTCAGCACGTCCGCTATGTCCATTGAGACCACACCGCCTTGAGTATGCGTGGAAAGTATGCTACCACCTGATTTGCAGGAAACCTAATTCATGGTAGGAGAATACTCAAGGTGCATTTAACTCGGATTATGCAGCCGCGTAGTGGCTCATTGATCCGAGTTGGGTTCAGTGCCACGGAGGTGGTGGTCGTCGGTAATCGAGATGAAATGGCGGTGGATCTACATGAGGGGATCATGGTGCGGGCCCATGGCGGGCACTGTCTGGTCGTCGCCGCAGGTGTGACCTACCGTTGCCAGCTGCGCGGTCGCCTCAAGCAGGGCCAGCGGCGGACCCAGACCGTGGTCGTGGTGGGCGACACGGTGCGGTTTCGGGTCCTTTCCGCGGATGCCGGGGACGCCTTGCCGCCGGGCGTGATCGAGGAGGTCCTGCCGAGACGGACCAAGATTTCCCGATTCGCCACCCGGCGATCCGGCGGGCGCGTCGAGCAGGTCTTGATGGCGAACCTGGACCAGGTGGTGGCGGTCCAGTCGCTCCAGGAACCAACTCCCCAGAAAGGCTTCATCGACCGGCTGCTGGTGGCGGTGGAACGTTATGGCGTGGCTGGTGTGCTCTGCCTGAACAAGTGCGACCTCGCACCCCAGGCGGCTCACGATGCCCGGTGGGAGTACTACAGAGGTCTGGGCTATGGATTGTTGCGGACCTCGGCCGAGAGTGGCGAGGGTCTGGATGAGTTTCGTGACCAGTTGCGTAACCGCATCTCCTTGTTGCTGGGCGCCTCGGGAGTGGGCAAGAGTTCCCTCTTGAATATGCTGCAGCCAGGGTTGCAGCTGAAGGTGACTGCGGTGGGTGAGAAGAGCGGCCTGGGCCGTCACACCACCTCCCGCACCGAACTCTTCAGCCTGGATTTCGGTGGTTTCATCGCCGACTCGCCTGGAATCCGCGGCTTCGACCCTTGGGACATTGCCCCGGCCGATCTGGGCGAATACTTTCCCGACTGGCACGAGCCCGCGGGGAACTGCCGCTTTCGCACCTGCCTGCACCGGGACGAACCGGACTGCGCTGTGAAGGAGGAGGTGGCCCGAGGAGTCATCCCCTCTGATCGGTACCAGGCTTACCTAGCTTTGCTGCGGGATCTGGAGGGGCGAATGGAGGGACCGGGGAGCCGTCCCCTCAGGTAGTAGGTGGTAATAATGGAGAGCCTCTTCGCTCTCGTGGATCAGCTTGTCCACTGGCTTGATGCCGGTGCGCACGGTCCAAGGCGTGAGCATCTCTGCCTGCTGAGCCTGGTGCCATCCGGGCAGAGCATGCCCGCACCAGCAGGGCGATTTCGCGACCAGCTCGTAAGTCAGCATGGAGGCCGCGGCCCAGGACACCAGGAACAAGGCGATCGTTCTCATGCGTCGCATACCAGGATCCCTTCCCCGTAGCCCAGGTCGACCGGTGCGGGTGCGGCAGGAGGCCGGCACGTGAACCTGCAGTTGCGCAAGCGGTTCAAGATGGCCCTGGCCGGAGCGGTCGCACGCTGCCTGCGGCGGCCCAAGCTGACGGCCGCGGAGCTGCGGAACCTCGCCCCGCGGCGGATTCTCATCGTTCGACAGCATAACCAGATGGGAGACATGGTCTGTGCCACGCCGGCCTTGCGAGCGATTCGGCAGACATTTCCCCAGGCCGAGCTTGCTTTGGTGTGCGCCCCGCTGAACTGGGAGGTGGTGCGCCACAACCCTGACCTCGACCAGGTCCTCCTCTTCGACAAGAAGACCTGGACCCGGCCGACCCGTTTCTGGCGGTTCATGCGCCGGTTGCGCTCTTTCCGTCCCGAGGTGGCATTCGTGCTCAACAGCGTGTCCTTCTCCTTGACCAGCGCCGGCCTTGCCTTTTTCGCAGCGCCTGTCATCGTGGGTGGTGACAGCCGCCCCTTCGGTTGGGACATCAGCCGCCACATCTATTCTCTGGAGATGCCCACCCGCCCGGATCCCGACCGCCATGCCGTCCAGCACAGCCTGGCGCCGCTCGAGGCGATTGGTATCACGACCGACGACCTGTCCAGTGTCGTGGTTCCTTCACCGGACGAGTGCAGGCAAGGGGCCGAAATCCTGTCACACCTGGCGGGTGAACGGCCGCCCTGGGTGATCCATCCCGGCGCCGGCAAGCGTGAAAACCTCTGGCCGGCCGCACGATTCGCCTCCGTCGCCGTCCGTGCCGCTGCTGAGGGTCGACAACTCCTGGTTCTACAGGGGCCGGCGGACCGTGAGGTGATGGGCAAGTTTTGGGCCGCCATCGACGAACAGGCCGATCCCACCCTCCGGAAGCGCATGATACCCCTGCCGTTGTTGCCGGTCGGTGTCTGTGCCGCGCTGCTGGCCGGGGCCGACCGGTTCCTCTGCAATGACACGGGTTTGATGCACGTGGCCGGTGCCATGTCGGTGCCGACCCTGGCCCTGTTCGGTCCTACCGATCCACGGATCTGGAAACCGCTGTCCGACTGTGTGGTCAGCCTGCGCGGCGAGGGGGGACAAATCGCATCCTTGGACGTCGCAGAGGTGTGGCGCGTTCTGTCTCGGTTGGCTATCCCTCAGGCGGGATCTTCCTGAGGGACAGGTTCATCCTCGGTGATGCCCTCTTCCTGAGGAATCTGGCTCAGATTCTGAGCCGCCTTGGTGTTGCTGGGATCCAGGGTGACGGCGTTCTCCCAGGCCTGTCGCGCCTGTTCCAGGTTGCCGAGCTTGAAGTGGGCGTTGCCGAGATTGGTCCAGGCCGAGCTGCTGTTCTCAGCGCGCTCGAGAGCCGCCTCGTACATGGATATGGCCTCGAGATAACTCTCTTGCAGATAGTGGACGTAGCCGAGGTTGGTGTAGCTCGCTGATAGATCGGGGTCGAGGTCGATGGCTTGCTCGAAACGCATGACGGCGGTCTCTATCTCGCCCTGCTCCGTCTCGACCAGGCCGAGGTTGTTGTACGCCTCCACGAAGTACGGGTTCAGCTCGACGGCCTGTAGGAAGCACTCGTGGGCCTGTTGCAGCTCTTCGGCATGATAATGGGTGATGCCCTCGCTGTTCAGCTCCTGTGCCGCCTCGAGATCGTCATCCGTGACCTCGCACGTTGTCTGATCTTCCACCGGTTCGGGGTCCGGTTCGGGGTCCAGTTCGGGCTCTGCCTCGGTTTCCATGACCGGCTCCTCGGCGTCGGTTTCCCTCTCACTGTTGCTGTGCTGTTC
>CBDURX010000035.1:0-9606 GCA_965369485.1 uncultured bacterium
GTCTGGCGCGGTCCCATGGTGTTCGCCGCAGTCAAGCAGTTCCTGAAGGACGTGCAGTGGCGCGATCTTGACATTCTGGTGGTGGACCTGCCGCCGGGCACCGGCGATGCCCAGCTGACCCTGGTGCAGCAGGTCCCGTTGTCCGGTGTGGTCATGGTGACGACGCCCCAGGAGATCGCTCTGGCCGATGTGCGGCGCGGCATCCAGATGTTCCGCGGGGTGGACGTACCCATCCTGGGCATCGTCGAGAACATGAGCTACTTCCGCTGCCCGGACAACGACAAGGACTATTACATCTTCGGTAAAGGGGGCGGCAAGAGGGTCGCGGCACAGTATGGCGTGCCGCTTCTGGGAGAGATCCCCATCGAGCCGACCATCCGGGAGGGCGGCGACACGGGACGGCCCGCCATGGAGAACCCGGACAGCCCGGCCCGGGAGGCCTTCCTCGCCCTGGCCGAGAGCGTGGGGCAAATCGTTCATTCGGCGTAACCCAGTTCCTGTAGCCGGCGGCGTACTTCCTCGGAGATGGTGTCCCAGCCCTGCCCGCCGGCACTTTCCCCACCCGCTTCGTCGGCGTCTCGGCGCCAGGCGGCCAGCGCCTCGCGCAGTTGTGCCACAATCTCGGGTTTCTCCCCGCAGAGGTCGTACCGCTCGGCCATGTCCTGGCCGAGATGATACAGGGCGTGTGGCTCACCCGACCGGGTAGCGATCAGTTTCCAGGCGCCGCGTCGAACTGCCACCAGGTCGGGACCGAAAGCCACTTCCTCGGAAATGCGTAACCTCTCCGCCGCCGGATCCTGCTTTTTAAGCGGGAAGGTGGTTTCGGCTGTGCAGCCGCCGGCACTGCCGGTTGCCGTCACGTCACCGGCCGCAGCCCGCGCCTGGGATTGGCCTCGTAACGACACGGCCAGGCCGGCGGGATAGGGCAACGGTGGCAGGCCCAACCACTCCAGCAGGGTCGGTGCCACATCGCAGAGGGAAACGGGCTCGTCCAGGCTCACGCCGTGGGGTATCCCCGGGCCACAGGCCAGCCACGGCACGTGGAGCAGTTCCTGGAACTGGGTATGGCCGTGTCCGATGGCCCGGATCTCGCGGGGGTCATGGTCCCAGCGCCGCGCCTCGGTGAGATGGTCGAGGAATTCCTCGCCGTGGTCGGCATAGAGTGTCAGCAGACAGTTCTCCCAAAGATTCCACCGCTGCAACCTGTCGCGCAGTCGCCCGATCACCTGGTCCACGTAGGCGATGGCGGCATCGTAGAGGGCCAGCTTCACGGCCAGCGCCTGCCGCGTGCGTGGGGTGAGTGGTAGGACGGCGCGGCCCAGCGCATAGTCCGCAGTGACACCGTCTCCCCAGCGGATGAGGGCACGGAGCTCCCGGGAGGTGGGTGTGATGCCCCGACCGCTCAGCTCCTGCAGGTATGGTTGCAGGCAGGACGACGGGGGGGTTGTCGGTTCGTGAGGGTCGTTGAACAGCACGAAGCAGAAGAAGGGGCGGTCGGCGTGCCGGCGGATCCATTCCAGGGCCAGCCAGGCCAGGTCGCCCGCCGGCAGGTTGTGGTAGGCGTGGTAGTCGAAGGTCTCGGCCAGCCCGAAGGCGAAGAAGGGGTTGGCGTAGAACGCTGCGGTTCGATATCCGTGCCGGCTCAGATGACCGGCCAGGGTCGACACTTTCTCGCGCAACCGCCGCGGAGCTGTAAGATCCATGTTGCGCACGGCACCGGTCAGAGACGCCCCGTGCAGTGACGGCATCACCCCTGTCAGAGAGCTGGCGAAGGAGGGCAGGGTCCAGGGCGCCGGCGCCATGACGTCACTGAAGCTGACGCCAGTTGCGGCCAACTCGTCCATGACCGGCGAGGTAGCATGCCGATAGCCGGTCAAGCCGAGGTGGTCGTACCGTAAAGTATCCACGGCCAGGATCAGCAGGTTGGGAGGACCAGACCGGTCCGGGTGGATTCGAGACGGCGCGAACGGCTGGCGACAGATGGTGGCCGACTTCCGCAAGTGGAAGAAGAGCCGCTTCCGCCAGCTCGAGGTCACGAAGGGATCGTTCTGCACGAGTAGTCTCTCCAGCTCGGGCTTGGGCTTGATGTCTGGACACGGAGTGCCTGGACGCTTAGTGTTGCCAGCCATGAAGCTGCGCGATTATACAACAGCCACCGGTTTGATGCCGCGCCTCGATTGCCAGGACCTGGACGAGGTCATCGCCACTCTCGTCGCCGGCCTGGCCGCCGCCGGCGGCGTGAGCGAAACGGAGCGCCTCGTGGCCGACGTGTTGCGCCGTGAACAAGAGACCAATACCACCCTCGGCGGTGGCCTGGCCGTTCCCCACGCCCGCTCGACTGCCGTGGACCGGATGCACATCGCCGTCGCCACTCTCGCGCGCCCATTGCACATCCCCGCCAAGGACGACCAGCCGGTGGACGTGGTCGTGCTGCTGGTCGGTCCCCTGCACGAGCCGCGACAGATGCTGCGACTGCTGGCCCGCCTGGCGCGGCTGGTGAAGGATTGCGCCTTCCTGGACGATCTCCGCCGTGCTCGCAGCGCCGAAGAGATGGCCGGCGCCTTTTCCACCACGGAATGATTCCTTTGACAGGAAAACGCCGGGATCACGCCTCTGCACCGGCATGTGATACTTGCCCGTTCGCTGCGTGGCAATACCTCCGGACGTGCTACTTGATAACCCGTCTCAGCAGCAAGTGAGTCCTTGCTCCGTTTTTCCCGGAGGATTATTGTAGTTTGCCCTGTGGGACACCACAACTCGTGGCTCTTCGCTGCCCGAAGGGAGTGTAATCCGATGTCCAGATTTGAGTGGAGAACGGGGAGTGGCGTCTTGCTGATCCTGCTGCTCCTGATCGGCGTCTTGCCGGCGCAGGCACTCCCGGCCGCCGATGCCGACCACCTGCTTCTGTCCGAGGCGGTCGTGGATGTACACCCCTCGGAGATCGGTACCGTCACCAAATATATCGAGATTGTCAACCCCACTACCACCGAGATCGATCTGTCCGGTGTTTACCTCACCAACGCTACCTTGTTTCCCACCACCGCCTACTGGGAGATCGTGTTGCTGGACGGGTCCGGCGGCGGTGGAACCAGCGCCAAGTTCCATTGCCGGTTCCCGGACGGGGCGACCCTGGCGGACGGCGACACCCTCGTCGTGGCCATCCAAGGCAGCGAGGAGTATGAGACCGCCTTCGGCCGGGCACCTCACTTTGAACTCTACGAGGACGGTATCGCGCCCGATTCCGTAGCGGAGATGGTGGAGGTCTTCCCGGGGAGCATCGGCTTCGGGCTGGGCAGTGACAATTCGAACCAGCCGCCGAACCTGACCGGCAACACCGGATCAGTCATCCTCTACCTGTGGGATGGGATGACAGACCTGGTGGGGGATTTTGACTACCTTCACTGGGGCAACAGTACGAACGTGCGTTTCGACAAGACAGACGTCGTGATCGACGGGCCCGATGCGGACAGCGACTCCACCGCCTACCTTCCCGACACGCCGTTCAATTCCCAGACCCCCATCGCCACGGACCAGTTCTACTTCGGCAAGTCGTTCCAGCGCATCTCCGCCGACGAGGGAGCGGAAGTGAATTCCGGTGGCAACGGCGTCGGCGTCGACGGACACGACGAGTCCAGTGAGCCGCTCGACGCCACCTGGGCAGTGGTCGACGGAAGGGACCCACCCACCGCGCCTCTCGCTCCGCAATCACCGGCGCCCATCTTCGATGACGTGGCGACCAGTCCCGCCATCCCGCGCGACGGCCAGCAGGTGTCGGTCACCGCGACTCTCCTGGCCTTGACGACCGTCGCCGGCGCCACCCTCTACTACAGTGTCGACGGGGGCGCTTTCACGGACGTGGCGGCCAGCAACAACGGCGATGGCAGTTGGAGTGCGGTGATCCTGGAGCAGGCGGAGGACAGCGTGGTCAGCTGGTACTTCACCACAGTGGGCCAGGAGGGCGGGACGGCGGTTTACCCGTCCGGTGCGCCGGCTTATACCGTAAGCTACACGGTACAAGCGAGCGGACCGCCTCCCACCGGCGACGCCGTGCACTTGCTGCTGACGGAGGTGTGCGCTCAGCCCACCAGCGGCGAGTTCATCGAGATCCACAACAGCAGCGCCACCGACACGGTGGATCTATCCGTCTACTATTTGACCGATGCCATCCACGTCCCAGCCAATCAATTCTACTGGCGCATCGTCGAGCCCGTGCTCTCCCAGGCGAACGTGGGCGGCGGCGCCTTCTTCGATTTCCACGCCCGTTTTCCCGACGGAGCCGTGATCGCGCCGGGCGACACGATCACCGTATCGGTGGCCGGCAGCGACGCCTTCGCCTCGACCTACGGGTTCCTGCCGACCTTCGAGCTGTACGAGGACGGCACCGCCCAGGACGACGTGCCGGACATGGAACCGGTCTGGGAAAACGGACCGGCGGACAACAGCATCGTGGGGGTGACGACACCGACCCTGACCAACGCCGGGGAAATCATGGTCCTCTACTACTGGAATGGACAGACCAATCTGGTCACCGACGTGGACGTCTTCTTCTGGGGCACTAACACTTCGTACCGTTTCAGCAAGACGGGTGTCGTCATCGACAATGGACCCGAGCCGGGGTCTTCTGCCTACCTGTCCGAGACATCAGTGGGCAACCAGAATCCCTACAGTACCGAGACGGACTTCGGTGATTCCTACCAGCGACGCGGCGACGAGGGGGACGAGATCGACTCCGGCAGCAACGGCGTCGATGGCCATGACGAGGTGAGCGAGGATCTGCCCGTGACCTGGCAGATCGCAGCGGCGAGCCCTGCGCGCCCGACCATACCCGGGGGAGGTGGTGGATCCCAGGTCGCCCTCGAGGTGCCGGCGCGCACCTTCCTGCCGTTGATGGGTGAGGCTTTTCCCATCCGCTTCACCTCGAAACCACGCAGTGAGACCCGGCTGCGCATCTTCGACCTGGAGGGCCGCCTGGTCATGCAGTTGTTCGACAGCCGCTTCGACGGGCCGCCGTCGGTGATCGCCGGCCAGTTCACCCGGCGGGACTGGGACGGACGCGACGAGATGTTCGAGCTGGTGCCGGCGGGGATGTACGTCGTCCATCTCGCCGTGGTGGACAAGGAAACGGGGAAAGAAGAGACCAAACAAGCCCCGGTGGTCGTAGCCACCCGGCTCAGCAAGTGAGGTGGGCAGTGACACGTAAACGGACAGCACTCTTGCTGGCTCTCACGCTGGGCCTTACCGCCGGGACGGCCCGGGCGGCCTTCGAGAACGTGAGCGTCAGCCCGCGCTCCCGGGCCATGGGCGATGCGGGGGTGGCCGTGGCGGACGACGCCTTTGCTTCCTACCTGAACCCCGCGGCCATGGCCGGCCTGTCCCACAATACTCTGGGCAGCAGCTACGTGCGTCCTTTCGGTCTGGGCTTCACGGACCTGGTTTACTTCGGCGGCGCCCTTCCCATCAGCCAGAAGGCGGGAACGATCGGCTTCGGCTTCCGGCACTTCGGGGTGAGCTACGAGGGCAGCGATCTCCTGAAAGAGTCCACCTTCACTGGTTCCCACGGCATCAATCTCTACTCGGACATCCATTCATCCATGAACTTCGGCTACTCCCTCAACGTCTACCGTCTCGAGTTCGGACCCACGGTGGGCAGTGACGGCCAGGGAACCGACGGCTTCGATCCTGGCGACGACACCGCCCTCGGTCTGGACCTGGCGCTGCTGATCGTCCTGCACGAGCGGACCCGGTTGGGGCTGCTGGCCAAAAACGTCAACATCCCGCAGATCGGCGAGGACAACGAGGAGATCCCGCAACGTATCCAGGGTGGGATCGCCTACGAGCCGTACCTGGGCGTCGTCACCACCTTCGAGATCGAGAGCCAACTCGGCGAGGAAGTGATGTATCACGGTGGGCTGGAGGTGGAGGTCGTCGACAGTTTCCGACTGCGCTTCGGCGTCCAGACCGCTCCCAACAAGCTCACAGCCGGCTTCGGCTACGGCATCGAAGGGTTCTCTCTGGAATACGGTTTTTCTACGGGGGGTGGCGTTCTGGACAGCAGCCACCAGTTCGGCCTGACCTACAGCTGGGGCGGTGAGACAGAGTGAGCGGACGTCGCGACATGCACTCCCTGGACTGGACACATCCGGCAGCGGGCCTGGCACTCTGCTGCCTGCTGGTGACGCTGACGGCCGAGGTCTCACCTGCGTTGGGCGCCGCCTCGGGAAAGCTCGATCTGAACCGGGCCTCTCTGGAAGAGATTCTCGCCCTGCCCATTCCCGAGGGGCTGGCGCGGCAGATCCACGACTACCGCACCTACGTACGCTACTTCGACAACGTCTACGAACTGATGGACGTTCCGGGCATGACGGCCGAGCACCTGGAACTCCTCAAACCACACGTCGCGACCCTGCCGCCGCCGCAGGAAGACGCCTCCATCACCCGTCTGGCCGCCAGTTACCGTCAGGTGACACGGTACCTGGGCCAGGAGGGGGCCAACGAGGGCCTGGTGGATGAGTATCTGGACCAGCTGCGCGATCCGGTCAACGTCAACGACCTGGACCTTTTCGACCTGATGTCCTACCAGAACGTCTCGCCGGTGGACGCCACCAACATCCTGAAGTCGCGCGAGCGGTTGGGCAGCTTCGAGAACAGTCGTCAGCTGCGGCGTTCCCAGGACTTGCGCTACTGGGCGTACCGCAACCTGCGCGAATTCGTGGTTTACTCCGAGGAGGAGAAGTGGGCGGGCCGCAGCAACCAGTTGCGCGGCAACTACGAGGTGCGCATCACAACAGCGCCTTATGCAGGTATCACCGACGAACTCACGGACGCCCGGTTCCAGATCGACCGCAACCTGCCTCTCGATCCGGCCATGACCCACAAACTGCGCCTCGACCTGACGGGCGGCTTCAAGGCCGGCGTGATGTCCAACCGGTGGTACGGTGACAGCTTCATGGCCGCTAACGCCTGGAAGAACACGGTCAAGGGATACGTGGGAGTGGAGAGGAAGGATTTCGGCGCCTTCCACCTGAAACGGTTCTACCTCGGCAATTACCGCGTCGCCTTCGGGTTGGGCCTGATCATGGACAACACCGACTTCATCCTCTTCCGCAAGACCGGGTACGGCTGGAACAAGCGGCCCATCGGCGTACGACCCGACCTGAGCCGCAGCCAGGAATTCGCCCTGACCGGTGGGGCGCTGGAATGGCGTATCGGGTCGTTCTACGGCACCTTATTCGCCTCCTCGGGCCGGAAGGACGGCATCCTGAACCCCGACGGTACGGCCAACCAGTATGTCCTGATGATTCCCCGCTTCTCCGAAAATTTCCTCGCCACCGAGACCACCCAGTCGGGTGAACCTTTCGGATTGAAGCGGAATGCCTTCGAGGAAGATCTCGTCGGTGGCAACCTGAAGTTCATGCTGGGCACGGGCAGCTTCATCGGGTTGACCGGTTACGAGGCGCGTTACGACCGTGGTTTTCGGGCCGATGTGACCACCCTGGTCCACGACCAGGATCGGTTGGAAGCGCGGGACAGTGAGATATTCGCCGGGTACACCAGCGTCTTCGACGATCCGGAAACCGGCGCGCGCACCGAGTACAAGTGGCGGCGTGTGTTCGGCGGCGAATTCCAGACGGTGCTGAACAACGTGGCGCTGCAAGGGGAGTACGCGTTTCTGCAGGACCCGCGCAACTCTTTCTTCCACAAGGACAACCCGGATGCCTGGATCCTGAACGCCTATACCCAGTGGAACGACCTGCACCTGCTGGCCATCTACCGTGATTACGACCTCGCCTTCGACAACCCCTACAACCGCGCCTTCTCCAACGACGGCCGTTACGAGCAGACGCTGATCGATTCGCCGTTCCGCCTCGAGAACGACCTCTACACCTTCCTTTCGGTGTGGACACCTCAGCCCAAGCCCGAGAAGGGGATCTTTCTGGAGGCGAGGTACCGCGTCAGCCGTCACCTCACCCTGACCCGCTTCCAGTTCGACCAGTGGACGCGCAAGGCCGACGGCATGGACATGCAGCGCTACACCATCAACGCCGAGTACCAACCCATCTTCAATATCCGCTTGCGCGTGCGGCACCGCTTCAGCAGCCGTTCGGAGATGCTCCCCACCGACGTCCGCAAGTTCCGCAACTGGGAGACGCGTCTGCGATTGATCACCCTGCTGTCCAACTACAACCGGCTGGAGCTGGGTTTCATGACCTCCAACGTGGAGTTTCCGCCCCGGCCACGCCTGAGCGGTACGCCGGAGCCGGGGCTGGACAGCGGTGTGGGTCTGGCCGCCGCCCCGGGCCACGCCTTCTGGGGTGTTTACGAGCACAACCTGACGCCCGGCTTGAAGTTCCAGCTGGGCATGGTCATGTACGACAGTTTCTTCTGGACCTTCGAGGGCAACGAGTTCTTCCTGCTGGACGGGAACTCCTTCCGCAACTACTTCAAGGTCACCAGCCGCGTCTCGGACCGCCTGCTCTTCCAGCTCAAGGTCACTCGGGACCACAACGTTCCCCAGACCTACATCGACGTGCGCCGCTTCAACGATCCCTGGGGGTCCGAGCCCGATTCATATTACGCCACGAAGGACGTGATCCTTTACCGCCTGCAGCTCGATTACACCTTCTGACCGGGAGACAGGATCGATGACCACGCTCAAGCCAAGAATTACGGACCGGAGCCTGGTGGCTGGCCTTCTGCTCACCGCGGCCGTCCTGATCGGTGCCGTCCGGCCGGCGGGAGCCGTTCCCTTCTTGGATTCCGTTTACGGCAGCCAGGCGGCCTTCTACCTGCCCGAGGTCAACGGTATGGGCGGAACCGGTACCGCTCTCTACCACGGCGCCATCTCCAACGTTTTCAACCCGGCCCTCCTGGTGCGCGAGGAAGGACAACGGTTGGATCTTGCCCTCTCCACCGAACTGGAGACCGAGGACCGCTACGTGCCGTTGTTCGACAGTTTCGACAGCCGCGTCACCGACACCGTGATCGCCAGCAACCGGCACAGTTACTTCGCCGGTGGCCTGGGCTACGCGCACCGTCTCGCCACCGGCAGGCCGGTGACCCTGGCTCTCTCGGTGACCGACCGCTACGACTTCCAGTACGACTTCGAGGATGAACTGCGTGATCCCTCCGGATTCTCCGATCCTCGCGACCGGATCCTGGCTGAGCGGGCCCACCGGGTGGACGGTAATCTGTGGTTCCTGTCCGGCGGCGCGGGCGTTTCCGTGAGCAGGGCGATCGCCCTCGGCGTGGCGGTGAACTACGCCTTCGGCAGTCGCGAACAGGTGCGGACGGAGCGGGACTTCGATGAGCCCTCCGAGAGCTTGAACGAGAAGGAGACCTTCGACATGGACGGGGTGGACTTTGTCCTCGGCGCCCTGATCCATGCCAGCGATCGGTTGGAGATCGGCTTTTCCTGGGAGACGCCCCTCATCGTGTCCGGAAACCTCCTGACCGAAACCACTTATGGTGTGGCCCCCGACTCCATCCATTCCACGAGCGGCGACGGCCGAGTGGATTACCCCCACATCTTCAGTGGCGGATTCACCTACCGACCCCGCAACGCCCCCCGGACCGTGTTTACGGCGGATGCGGTTTTCTCGAAATGGA
>CBDURX010000036.1:0-9410 GCA_965369485.1 uncultured bacterium
GAAGCAATGTACCGCGACGCCCTTCACACCCAGAACGTCGGTCGCTCTGCTCGCCGCCGTCGTTGTCGTCGCGCTGTCCGTCACGCTGCCGGCAGGAGCGAATGACGACGCCGCGCCAGATAGCGCCGCGAGCGAGGGCCCGCTCCATCTCGACGGCGACTTCTCCGCGGCCCTGGTCATGGACGCCGACACCGGCTGGATCCTCATCGCCAATGATCCCCACAAGCAGCGCCAGCCGGCCTCGATGGTCAAGATGATGACCGAGCTGATCATCCTCGAGGGGATCGCCGAAGGGGACTTGACCATGGAGGAGGAGGTCACGGTATCGGCCCACGCCAGTCGCATGGGCGGCTCACAGGTCTACCTGAAGCACGGCGAGGTTTTCACCGTCAGGGAACTGCTCATGGCGCTGGCCATCCATTCGGCCAACGACGCCTCCATGGCGCTGGCCGAGCACGTGTCTGGCTCGAGCGAGGCCTTCATCGACTTGATGAACCTGCGGGCAGCCGAGCTGGGCATGCAAGACACGGAGTTTCACTCCGTGCACGGCCTGCCGCCCGGCTGGAAGCAGAAACCGGATCTCACCTCGGCTTACGACATGGCCTTGCTTGGCCGCGAGTTGATTCACTATCCCGAATCGCTCGAGTGGGCTTCCACCGCCACCGCCCCGTTCCGCGATGGCGAGTTCATCATGTACAACCCCAACCATCTGGTGGGAAAATTCCGCGGCCTCGACGGACTGAAGACCGGCTACCACGGTCAGTCCGGTTTCTGTGTCACCGCCACCGCCGTCCAGAAAGGCAAGCGGCTCATCTCCGTGGTCTTGGGCTGCCCCAGCGACAAGGCACGCGCCACCGAGACCACGCGCCTGTTGAGTTATGGCTTCAACATGTACACCCGTATGACCTTGGTGGAGAAGAAAGGTCAATTGCTGGGAACGAAGCTGTCGGTCAAGGGCGGCAAGATGCGCGACGTGGAGATCGTCTACGCCGAGCCGTTGACGGTGTGTGTGCCCAAGAGCCGGGTGGGTGAAGTACTGCTCGAGACGAGATTGCCGGAGAAGGCGCCGGCGCCCCTGGAGGCGGGACAGGTGGTTGGCAGTGGTGTCGCCTTGCTGGACGACAAGGTGCTCGGCGAGGTACCCATCGTGACCCTGGAAGCCGTGCCCAAGGGCAGCTGGCTCGACCGCATCTTCCATTGAACGGCATGGTGGAGGCGAACGGTCGGAGAAATCAAAAGCCTACTAGTATGATATATTTTGATATTCGATAGCGCTAAATCGATTGCTTTTCCCCACTGTAAGGGATAGCTTAGAACGATCATTTTCCCGGTAGAATCTGGGAACTCATGGTCAGCCTTGGTCGTACATGATTGGTATACACTGAAGGAGGAGACATGAAACGGTGTCTGTTGATCTTGATCTGCCTGGTCGTCGTGGGTGCCCTCACCTCCGGTTTCTGGCTCGACGCCGGTGCCGTGGTCGAAGAAGTTGCCAAGGGCAAGCTCGTCGGCACCGCGAAGTGCAAGGTCTGCCATAAGTCGGAGAAGCGAGGCAACCAGTTTGCCGTCTGGGAGGAATCGGCTCATGCCAACGCCTACGCCACCCTCGCCACCGACGAGGCCAAGGCCATCGCCACCGAGAAGGGCCTGGGCGATCCGCAGAAGGAAGCCGAGTGTCTGGTTTGTCACTCCACCCAGACGTTTCTGGGAGAAGTGGAGCTGGATCCCAAGGGTAAGTACGTCGCCGACGAGGGCGTCGGCTGCGAAGCCTGCCACGGCGCTGGATCCGAGTACAAGTCCAACAAGGTCATGAAGGATGTCGAGCTCGCCAAGGCGGCCGGCCTGCTCATCCCTGACCAGGAGATGTGTCTGAATTGCCACAACGAGAAGAGCCCGACATTCAAGGAATTCACTTACGAGGAGCGCTGGGCGGAGATTGTTCACCCGAAGCCGGCCGAGGAATAGGAACGTTCGCGCACTCGTACCGGGAGTCTTATGCGGGTTTTCGTGGTCCGCCCTGATCACTTCTTCCGCCAAAACGGCCCCGCCGCGACCTTCAAGTGGCAGGGCCGTTTTCTCGTCTGTTTGCTGTCCCTGCTCACTATCACGGCGGGATTGATTTCCTGCACCAGCCACCAGACAGTCCACTACGACTATCCCGCCGACCTCATGTACAACGAGCAGGTGGATTCCCTGGGGTTGAGCGATTTTTTGGCTTTGCCCGGCAGCCAAAGACGTATGCGCCAGCGCATGGCCGCCACCTGGCGAGAGCGCGCCGAGGATGCGCAAGTCTTGCCCAGCGAGATGCGCGCTCTGCACAACGCGGTCGGTCTGGCGCCGGATCATCCGGAGAGCTGGCTCCGCCTGGCTCATCTGACCCGGTGGTGTGGTCATCACCTGGACGCGTTGCGGTACCTGCGGGCGGCCACGGCCTCGTTGCGCTTCGCCCCCCTGCAGAAGCGGGAAGAGCTGATCCTGCAGGTTGCGTTGCTCCTCGCCTGGGTGCACTACGACCGCGGCGAGTGGCGTCGGGGGCTGGCCTGGTCCGACAGCTCCATCACCCTGAAACCGTCCGACCGCCACGCTATCCTGGTGCGCGGACTGCTGCTGGCCGGCGGCAGGCGCAGCCGGGACGCCACATACGTCGCCAAGGAGATCGAGCGCAAAGACTTCTTCATGACAGACTGGCGCTGGATCCGGGGCGTGACCGAGTACTACCGCGGCTGGTTGAAGGAAGCCTTCGCCCTGATGCAGTTCTCGCCGAATCCTCTGCACCGTGCCGAGTGCTGGCACGATAGGGCGTTGATCGAGGAGAAAGCCGGTTACGGCTCAGAGGCGAAACGCCACTACGAGAGGGCCCACAGTTCCTTGCCCTTACGTGATCGCTCTTTCCTCTATCGGTACGACAGATCGTTGCCCGGTGGCAGCGGTCGCGACGCGAAGATGCCGGTCTGGGTGGCGTTCAACCGTTTCTATGTGACGGGCTCCCTCCTGGCCTATACCGGACTCGCTCTGGAGCGATTCGAGACGGCCGCTGACGCCGCGGACCGTGAGTTCTGGGCCGATGCCACGCTGAACGCCGCCAGCATTTGCATCCTCAAGGAGATCGGTCAGCCCTGGACGCGTGCCTGGCGCGGACGCGTCTACGCCCAGCTGGAGATGGATCGGCTGGCCGAGAGCGACCTGAGCAGGGCGTTACGGGAGTTCCGACAGATGCGCCGCAGCGATCCTGGGACCCTGGCCTGGCTGGGACACGTGAAACTTCGTCAGGAGCAGTACACTGCCGCTTTGCCCTTGCTCCAACGCGCCGTGGCAGCCGACTCCACCCGCGCCCAGGCCTGGACCGACCTGGGCTTCGCCATGATCATGACGGACCATCTGGAGGGTGCCATGATAGCCCTCGACCGGGCTCTCACTCTGGATCCGGACCTCGCCGTGGCCTGGTACAACCGGGGGCTGATGTACTTCCACGCCCAGCACTGGAAAGAGGCGGTGGCCGATCTCCAGGAAGCGGCGCGGTTGGCACCGGACAACACGGACATCACCCAGGTGCTGCAGCGAGCTATCCTCCTGGTGCAGCGTAGCCGGATCGAGGAGTGACAGCGGCGAACGAGTCAGCGCGTCGGCAGCCGCGGCTGTGGCCTCGCACTTCTCATCGGCCTTGATTCCGTTGTAGCTCTCCACGTGCCCGCTCGAGGTTCTGCCGCACCGACTCGTCACCCGGACGCAACCGCACCGACTCCTCGAAATGGTGGATGGCCTCGGCCAGGCGACCCTGCTGGGCCAGCGCTGCGCCGAGATAGTTGTTGGCTGCGGGGTCGTCGGGCAGCCTGCGGACGACCCTTGCCAGGTGCGGGATGGCTGCGTCCGCACGCCCGATCTGCAGCAATACGAAGCCCAGCCCTCGGCGGGCGAGGGGATCGTCATCCCGCAGTCGGAGGGCAGTGGTGTAGTACTTCTCGGCTTGCGGGAACCGGCGCACCAGGGTCAGGGCGTCGCCCATCATGCGGTTGGTCACGGCGTTGTCACGGTTCCACTGCAGGGCCACTTCGAGGGATTCGATCGCACGGCCCGGAGTCATGGTGGCCTGCAGCTCCTCGACCGTGCGCAGGTAGGCCGTGGCCACGATGTCCCGCAGGTTGCGCTCGCGCATCTCTGCGACGGCGGTCGCCTCACTCTCGGTCAGATCACCATCCAACAGACTGGAGACGGGGGTCAGGTGACGGCGCAACCACTGCACGCTTTCCACCTCCAGCCGTTGGCCAGCTTTCACACGGCTCGTGGCGTAGGCGAGGGTCGGGCGGTCGTCGCTGTAGGCGGGAGCATCCGCGGCCAGGAGCGACAGCTCACGCGGTCCGCAGAGGAATCCGGCCAGGAAATTCGTTGGCTGGTTGAGCCAGTGCTCGGGCCCACCCCACTGGCTGTATTGCAGATCCCTGCCCAGAACCGACTCCTCGGCCACCAGGTGGATGCGGTCCAGATCGAGGCGGAAATGCTCACTCTTGAGACCGATCAGGAGCAGTTCGGCGCTGTTGTACCACAGGAAACTGAGGGGGAAGGTGTCCAGGAAGGTCCGGACGACGCTGCGGAACTCTGCCAACCCGAAGAAGGACAGCGGCACGAACTGGGACAGCATGCCGCCAGAGTTCAGCCGCGCGGCTGCCTGTGTGTAGAACTCTGTGGTGTAGAAGGCCGCCACGCCGGGACGGAAGACCTGACCAACCTCCAGGGATATGAGGTCGTACTTCGATCGGGAGTGGGCCAGATAGGTGCGGCCGTCGTCACCGATGGTGGTGACGCGACTATCCCGCATCCAGTCCGCGTCGAAGTACTCCCGGATGAAAGGGAAGATGACCGGTTCGATGTCCACGCAGTCCAGCCGCGTGATGTCGTACATCAGGAAGCGGCTGGCTGTCTGACCACTGCCCACGCCGACGACGAGCACCTCGAGCGGCGACGAATGGGCCAGCATGGGCACGTGGGCGGCCATGATCTGGTGGTTTTTGACGTCCTTGCCCTGCCATAGCCGGTCGATCTCCAGCTGCAGTGCGCCCTTGCTGCGCACCACGGCCAGGCTGGCTGTGTAGCCCTCCCGATAGTCCACGAGCTTTTCACGTGGAGCCAGAAAATCCGCGGGGAGCCGGCTGCCCGACAGCAAGGGAATGGCGAACCAGACGAGAGCGCTCGCTGCCACGAGGCCGTAACGCAACCGACGCGGGACATTGCTGTCGAGCCACAACCAGGCGGCGAATCCGCCCGCGAGGGCCAGGCCCGTCAGGATCTTGAGGCTCGCGTCCAGACCCCAGGCGGGCAGACCGATGAAACCGATCAGCAGTGCGCCGACGATTCCCCCCAGTGTGTTCAGGGCCACCATACGCCCGACACTTGCGGCCGACAGGAGGGGATCGTCCAGCACCATACGGTTCGCCAACGGCAAGGCGGCTCCGGAGAAGACGGCGGGGGCGAGCATGAGCACGAGGAAGGGGATCCAGCCTGCGCCGAGACCGCGCCAGAAAGCGACCGGAAGCAGCATGAGTGTCAACACCGACAACCCGGTGAGGACTAGCAGGGCTCCGAAGCTGACAGCGCGAGGCAGGCGACGATCGAAGAGGCGTGAGGCGAGCAGGCTGCCCAGAACGATACCCACCAGGACCACTGTCAAGGTGATCGTATAGGTGTAGACGCTGTTGCGCACCAGCAGGGCCAGGAACCGTGTCCAGACCACCTCCAGTCCCAGCGCCACCAGGCCGGTGAGGCAGAAAAGACCGGCCACCAGACGCCGCTGCCGCCGGGCCAGGCGAGACTTCCGACTGGATGTGGGGGATCCGGCCCTTTCCTGGTGATCCGGGAGTTGGGCGGCCCGCAGGCCCAGTAGGCTCGCGATGACGCCCACCAAGATATTCAGGGCTGCCGCGAGGTAGATGGCTGTACTGACACCCAACTGTGGCAGCAACACCAGCCCCGTCACTGCGCAGCCGGCCGCGGCACCCAACGTGTTGGCTCCGTAGAGAAAGCCGACCGTACCGGCGATGCGATCCCGCCGCGTGACGAACTGGCGGCAGAAGAGGGGCAGTGATCCCCCCATGAGCACGGTTGGGGGCAGGAGCACTAGCGTCAACAGCAGGATGCGCACCGCGAACAACGGCAGGGTTGCGCCGGACAGGGCGCGGTACACCGGGCCGTAGAGAGAGTCCACGCAGTGGAAGGCCACCGGACTGGCCAGAGCGAACAGGGCCAGTAAAATTTCCAGGCCCGCGTACAGGAACAGGGGTCGTTGCGTCCTCTGGGCGACGCGGCCGAAAAGGAAGCTCCCGATGGCGAGGCCTGCGAAGAAAATGGCCAGGATGCTGCTGAGGGCGAAGGTCGTCGACCCGAAGGCCAGGGATGCCTGGCGGATCCAGCAAACCTCGTAAACCAGCCCGGCGAACCCGGACACCACGAGGCAACCAATGGCGACGAGCTTCTTCACGTGTCCAGCTTCTCCCCTCGAGTGTGATCACGTCACGGTATCACACGTTTTCACCCCCGGCCAAGGGGAACGCAGCGGGATGGAAAAAGACGGGCCCCGTCGAGCACGCGGCTCGACGGGGCCGCCAGCTCGGTCAGTGGAGCGACTCCGAGCTTACTGCAAAGCGGACCAGGTAAAATATGTGGCCCCGCCGTGCTGCCGTGCCGACGGGGCCGAGCAGCCCAGACGCGGGTGGGGTGCCTGAGCTGAAGATGTTGCCACAACCCAGCTCCTATACGAGCACCATGTGTGATTGTTCCAGGGAGAACGGGTGGGGAGACAATACTGCGGTGGGGCGGCGATAACTCCTTGAGCTGCACGGGACGGCACGGCAAGATGATCTCAGCAGGTCATCGCGCAAGAGGGAGGCGTGGCGATTCGATAATCCTGGTCGATGTCCGACCCATGAACCAGAGGTGGCGTCGTGAGTCTCTTCGATATCACCGCCGTCCTGCTGACGCTGGCGGCCCTGTTCGGCTACATCAACCACCGGTTCCTACGGCTGGCGCCGTCGGTCGGCCTCATGCTGATCGCCCTGGTCAGCTCTCTCTGCATCATCGTGCTGGATCTGCTCGTCCCTGGCTTGCAGGTGGCCGAGGTGGTGCGGGGATACCTCGCCAACATCGATTTCAACGAGGCGCTCATGCACGGCATGCTCGGGTTCCTGCTCTTCGCGGGCGCCTTGCACGTCGACCTCGATTTCTTGGCCCAGCGCAAGTGGGTCATCGCGTCGCTGGCCACCATCGGCCTGCTGATCTCGACACTCCTGGTGGGGTTTCTCAGCCTGGGACTGTTCAGATTCCTCGGCTTCGAGGTCTCCCTGCTGTCCTGTCTCATCTTCGGTGCCTTGATCTCACCTACGGATCCCATCGCGGTCATGGGGATTTTGAAGACCCTCGGCGCTCCGCCTTCCCTCGAGGCTAAGATAGCCGGCGAGTCGCTGTTCAACGACGGGGTCGCGGTGGTGGTCTTTACCGGGCTGGTGGCCTTGCTGGGGGCCGGTGGCGGCCACGGTGGTCACGCGGAAGAGGGACTCGGCGCCGCCGGCCTGGCGCTGCTCTTCCTGCGGGAGGTCGGCGGCGGGGCGTTGCTCGGTCTGGCCACGGGGTATATGACCTATCGCCTCATGCTGAGCATCGACGATTACAAGGTGGAGGTCCTGCTCAGCCTGGCCCTGGTCATGGCCACATACAGTGTGGCGTTCGCGCTGCACCTCTCCGGGCCCATCGCCGTGGTCTGCGCCGGTATACTCATCGGCAACCGCGGACGAGCCCTGGCCATGAGCGAGGAGGTCGCCGACTATCTCGAGAAGTTCTGGGAGCTCATCGACGAGTTTCTCAACGCCATCCTGTTCCTGTTGATCGGGATCGAGGTCCTGGTCATATCCTTCGATGCCAACATCCTGGTTGCCGGTCTGGCAGTGATCATCATCGTCCTGATTGCCCGCTGGGTGAGCGTCTCCGTGCCGGTGGCCGTCCTGAAGCGGACCGGCCAGGTTTTTTCCCGGGGTATCGTCCGCATCCTGACCTGGGCCGGCCTGCGTGGAGGGATCTCCGTGGCTCTCGTCCTCTCTCTGCCGCGCATCCCTGAGAAGCCGCTGCTGGTGACCTGCACCTACATGGTGGTGCTCTTTTCCATCCTCGGGCAGGGGTTGACCATCCGGAAGGTCCTGAAGAAATTCCTCTGAACGCGGTGATTTCTGTCAAGAGCGCAGGTACGAAGCCCCGTTGACGTCCACGATGCCCCCCGTGAGGTAGTCAGCCCGTCCCGAGACCAGGAACAGTGCCACCTGGGCCACCTCTTCCGGCTGCGCCACGCGCTGCAAGGGACTCTGGCTGCGGATGGCGTCTCCCGCGGGAGAGGCGAGAATCTCTGCCGTCATGTCCGTTGTCACGAAGCCCGGGGCGATGACCGTCACGAAGATGTTGTGTGGGGCCAGAGCCTGGGCCAGAGACTGGCTCAGGGAGTTCAGTCCGGCCTTGCTGGCGCCGTAGGCCACGGCGGTGGGTTCGCCGCGGAAAGCGCCGCGGGACGAGACGTTCACGATGTGGCCGCCGTCCGCGGCGATCATGTGCTGCACGACGGGAACGGTGAGCCAGGCGGGACCGAGCAGGTTGATACCGATGGTACGTTCCCAGTGCCGGCGCCACTGGGTGCCGGTCGCTTCTGCCAGCGCGAGCTGCTCGTAGATGCCTGCGTTGTTGATCAGGATGTCCAGGCCTCCCAGTGCGCGGATGGCCTCGGTGGCCAGGAGTGAGGCCGCCTCCGGATCGGTGAAATCCGCCTGCAGGCAGACGTGACCCTCGCCGGAAAGGGAGGCCAGGGTCCGACGGGCGGCTTCCTCATCGCCGCGGTAGTGCACGCCGACCCGCGCTCCGTGGAGTGCGAACAGTTGTGCGATGGCTTGCCCGATACCCCGGGAGGCGCCGGTCACCAGGGTCGCCTTGCCGGTCAGGTCGATGGGGGATGGGGTTGTGACTGTCAATATTCCTGCTCCTCCTTCCCTCGCCGCTGGCGCTGGAGATACTCTCTGAACTCGGCCACGGCTCTGGGTCCGTTGTGCTCCAGGGCCGTCAGGAATGCCCGCTCGTCCCTCAGCCTGAACTCCAACCGCTCCACCCGGAAGGGCGCCTGCAGCGAACCCTGACTGCGCCGCCGCTCCTGGGCGGCTTGCCGGTCGGCGAAGAAGGCCCGCAGGCTCTCTGTGTTGGTCCAGTCGGACTTGTACAGAGGCCGCCCGGCGCGGTCTACGATCCAGGTCATGTTGGGCATGGAGCCGTAGGTGCGGTGGCAAGCCCCGTCGAGGGCATCCACCAGGATCGGCCGCTCGACCTGGCAGCTGTCCCGAAACGCACGGGCGTGGGCCAGTTTCTGGGAGAAGGAAGTGTGGTGGGGGACGTGC